>NZ_JBAPXX010000035.1:0-2748 GCF_049284435.1 Acinetobacter sp.
GGGGCTGCACCGCGCCAGCGTGGCAACAGCGAACCATGAATATTCAGGCAACCATATTTTGGCGTATCCAGAACCACTTGTGGCAGGATCAGGCCATAGGCCGCCACCACCATCACATCTGCATTTAGGGCTTTAAGTTCTGCTTGCGCTGCCAGACCTTCTTCAGTCGAAGATTTGAAGTGAAGCGGTTGGTAGACTGGAATATTATTTTCTAAAGCCAGCTGCTTTACTGCAGAAGCTGTCAGTTTTTGTCCACGTCCAGCTTTGCGGTCCGGTTGAGTATAGACCGCAACAATTTCATGTTCGGTTTTAAGCAGTGCAGCCAATGCTGTGGCTGCAAATTCTGGTGTGCCCGCAAATATGATCTTCACACATGAAATTCCAAATAAACTTAAAAGCTATTATAAGCCAAAAGCCAAATTTCAGCCTAATCGTTGCAAAAACTTATACGAGAAGCTTGGTGAGTGCTTGAATTTCGGTAGAATTTTTATATAAAAAAAACTCATGCAAATTGTAAAAATTATTCATGAAAGTTTTGTATTGTCCTGATGATGATGGCGGTATAGTAGATTTCATTAAGAAATTTTTATCGTCAGATCATCCAAACCTCTCTATAGACATTTTTGCCTGCATCTACAACCAAAGGGCCCTCTTGTAAATCAAGGGCTTGTAGTATGATAGGTTTAAAATTCAACTGATTTAAGCTCCTTGTCAGTATGATTTAGCCAGAGTGGATCTGCCCGATTCATTGCAAGCTCAAACTTTGTTGGAAATATAAAATGCCTGACTATCGTTCAAAAACATCGACACACGGAAGAAATATGGCTGGCGCACGCGGTTTATGGCGTGCCACCGGCATGAAAGATGAAGATTTCGGTAAGCCGATTATTGCGGTGGTGAACTCGTTCACCCAGTTTGTACCGGGTCATGTCCATCTAAAAGACCTTGGCCAATTGGTTGCACGTCAAATTGAACAAGCAGGCGGCGTAGCAAAAGAATTTAATACCATTGCAGTCGATGATGGGATCGCGATGGGTCATGACGGCATGCTGTACTCATTGCCTTCACGTGACCTGATTGCAGACTCGGTTGAATACATGGTCAATGCACATTGTGCAGATGCGATGGTATGTATTTCGAACTGTGACAAAATCACCCCAGGGATGTTGATGGCAGCAATGCGTTTGAACATTCCGGTGGTATTTGTTTCAGGCGGCCCAATGGAAGCGGGTAAAGTCCAAATCCGTGGCAATGAACAGGCAATTGACCTTGTTGATGCGATGATTGTGGCAGCAGATGACAACTATACAGATGAAGAAGTAAAAGCATACGAGCGTTCTGCATGTCCAACATGTGGTTCATGTTCAGGGATGTTTACTGCCAACTCAATGAACTGCTTGACTGAAGCTCTAGGTCTATCTTTACCAGGTAATGGTTCTACGCTGGCAACACATGCCAACCGTAAGAAATTATTTGAGCGTGCAGGTCAGTTGATTGTTGAAATCACCAAACGTCATTATGAGCAAAATGATTACAGTGTGTTGCCACGTAATGTTGCGACCAAAGCATCGTATGAAAATGCCATGATTTTGGACATTGCGATGGGTGGTTCAACCAATACCGTTCTACACTTGTTGGCAGCTGCACATGAAGCAGAAGTTGACTTTACCATGGACGATATCGATCGTTTATCTCGTAAAGTGCCTGTGCTGTGTAAAGTTGCACCTGCTGTTAAAAACGTCCATATGGAAGATATTCACCGTGCCGGCGGTATTATGTCGATCCTGGGTGAATTAGATCGTGGTGGCTTACTGGATACCTCTGTACCTACAGTGCATGAAGCAACCTTAAAAGATGCGTTAGACAAGTGGGATATCATTCGTACTGAAGATGAAGAGGTTTATAACTTCTTTAAATCAGCACCGGGCGGTGTACCAACCCAAACGGCATTCTCACAAGATCGTTACTACACCCGTTTAGATGGTGACCGTGAAAATGGTGTGATTCGTAACGTTGAACATGCCTTCTCGCAAGACGGTGGTCTGGCTGTGCTTTACGGCAACATCGCGCTAGAAGGCTGTATCGTAAAAACAGCCGGTGTGGATGATTCAATCCTGAAATTCAACGGGACTGCACGTGTGTTTGAAAGCCAGGATGCTGCGGTAGACGCGATTTTAGGCGGTAAAATCACTGCAGGTGATGTGGTGGTGATTCGTTACGAAGGTCCACGCGGTGGTCCGGGTATGCAAGAAATGTTGTATCCAACCAGTTACTTGAAATCGAAAGGTTTGGGTAAAGACTGTGCCCTTTTAACGGATGGCCGTTTCTCGGGTGGTTCATCTGGTCTGTCGATTGGTCATGTGTCTCCTGAAGCAGCGGAAGGTGGTGCGATTGGTCTGGTTGAAGATGGCGACCGTATCGAAATTGATATTCCAAACCGTACCATTCACCTAGCGGTTGAAGAATCAGTGATGGCTGAACGTCGTGCAGCGCAAGAAGCCAAAGGCTGGCAGCCTGCAGAACAGCGTCCGCGTAAAGTGTCTAAAGCACTGAAAGCGTATGCGATGCATACCACCAGTGCCTCGAAAGGTGCGGTACGTGATATCTAATTTGTAATTTTACAAATTTAAAAAGCACTCCAGATGGGGTGCTTTTTTTATTTGAAATTTATAGGTTCAGTAAGACGGGGTCTTAAAGGAAATTGTTTAATTGCAGTTTATAACCTTCGGTTCGACCTACTTTTGTTTC
>NZ_JBAPXX010000036.1:0-7699 GCF_049284435.1 Acinetobacter sp.
CTCGATTGATCAAGGCTTTATTGTAAGAGGACCAATTCGTTGTACGGTAGACTTTAGGTATGGGCTTATTCATTTGGAAATTATATTGCTGAATAAGCCGTCATGAATAGGTTTGTGCAACAAAGCCTCTAAGAATAAAAAGACAGTCTATAAACCATTAAATAATATTTCTATTGAAGCTCTATACAGGCTTAAAACCCATAATAAATATGTTTTCTATAATCAATCTACAAACAAACCAATCAAAAGTTTTAGGCGAGGTTTTAACCTTGCTGCTGAACGTGCAAATCTTTCTCCCCTTCGAATACATGATTTAAGACATACATTTGCTAGTTTTTTGATAAAACATGGTGTTCCGATCTATCACGTTTCAACTTTACTCGGTCATTCTGATACTCGAATAACACAGCGTTATGCTCACTTAGCACCTGAAAATTTACACGATGTTTTAAAATGCCTACCCACGTTAACATGAATTTACAAATTGTAACAATATAAAAACCAACTCGGATACTCGCCCTTTCACGGCGGTAACCGGGGTTCGAATCCCCGTAGGGACGCCATCTATTTTTTCTCTTCTTTATATTTCTTTTATCAGCATCTTAAGCTGCTCAAGTCTTACACTTTTACCAATTAATTAATGAAAATAATTCTCATTACCATTGATTACTCTTTTAAAGTTAATGATAATCACTTCTACTATCTTTCGCATATTCAGCCCTTCTCATGCGTTTTGCTTATTCCCCACTTTCTATTGCAGTTCTGACTACATTGAGCTCAACTGTTTTTGCTGAAAACTCCGATCAATCAGAACAAGTCAAATCACAAACATCTGTTAAATTTTCCACCATTGTGATTAAAGCCAAAACAGAAAATGATGTAGGACAAACGGTTTATAACACAGAAGATTTACAGCAAATACCAAATGGCTCTAAGAGCATCACTGAATTATTAAAAGCTAATCCGAATGTACAATTTGATTCAAACGCACGTAGTGGATTGCAGCAAGGCGAGCTCAACGCGACGGATATCAGTATTAATGGCGGTCTACCCTACGATAATAAATTTTTGATCAATGGCCTCAGCATTAATAACAACATTAATCCAGGCAGTGATGCAAAAAGTAATACATTGAATGAAATGATGGGAAGCTCACAAACAGTGACGATTAATGCCGATCTGCTGTGTAAAATCACCTTACTTGATAGCAATGTGAGTGCCGAATTTGGTGAGTTCACAGGTGGCGTAGTCAGTGCAGAAACCTGTGCCCCCCAAACCGAAATTGGTAAAGTTCATGGCAGCCTGAGCTATGACTATACTTCTGATCATTGGTCAGACATCAATTTCCCTAGTAAAGAAGCAGCTGAAGAATTTGAAAATTCAACCAGTGAAAGCAATCAACCTTTTTTTACACGTCAAGGTATCAGCGCAACGACTTATGGCAAACTTGCTGAAGGTTTAGGTTTCAATGCATTTGGTTCATATCGCCGTGCAGATATTCCTTTAAAAACAAATATTGATAAACCAGATTCTTATGAACAAAAACGAGGTTCAAACAATGCAGGTATAGAGTTTTTCTATACCCCCAGTGACAATACAGTTTTAAAGATTGGCACACAATTTATGGAATCGAGTGGTGACTATTTTCTTTCATCGACTCATAACTCCCAAAGCACACATGCATCAGACAACCAAAGTTTCTATATCAACTTAAAAAATAAATTGAATTCAGTTGAACTTGAGCAACAAGTCAATTATCAAACGCAGACTGCAAACCGTGAAAGTGCGACAGATAATATTTCCTGGTTGAAATCTTCAACTAAAAACTGGAAGTCATCTGGTATTCAAATTGAAGACAGCTTCGGAAGCACCAAGCAGCAAGCAGCAAGAAGCAAGAAGCAAGAAGCAAGAAGCAAGAAGCAAGAAGCAAGAAGCAAAGCTTGAATATAGCCTTAAGGCATTGTTTGAACCCATTCAAACTCAGCATACGACCCACACGTTCAAAATGGGCGGAGGATATGGACACTATAATGCTTATTGGGAACGTCCTGTCACAACAAACATTTATTCTAGTGCGACTGGAAATATTGCCAATCTCAACTGTTATTCAAATACTGGTAATAAATATGATGCATGTGATGAAGGAAACGGCCAAGACGGACAGTTTCTAAAAAATCGTAGCTCTTATTTGGCAGGCAAAACTGTGGTACAGCAAGATCGTTGGCATGCATTTTTACAAGATCAAATTCAATGGGAGAACTACTTCACAGCAACACTTGGCTTTCGTGCAGACTATGACAGCTTAACTAAAAATAATAATGTTGCACCACGTAGCTCATTTGTTTTTAAACCTTTTGGTAATGAACAATTGTCCTTTACCACTGGCTGGAACCGCTACTATGGTTTAAATGGTTTTTATAATGAATACAAGATCAAAAAGGTTTATTGATCATTCGCCAAACACGCGACACCCTATCAGCCGACTGGAAAGAAAAAGCATATGCCGGTTCTTTTACTTATCGTTCGCAGCTTGATACCCCTTATGCAGATGAAACCATGTTCGGAATCAATGCTGAATATGCAAATAGCCGTATTGGTCTAAAATGGGTTAATCGTAAAAATAAGAACCAGATCCGCCGCACAGAATCAGTTAAAGATCCAGCCATTTCAACCAATCGCTTTAGCTATACTTATGATAATGAAGGTAAATCTGAATCTAATATTTATACCTTAAGCCTGATTAACATTAGCCCATTGAAGTTAGTTGGCACACAGCATTTATTCAGCTTAAATGCGGATTATACTGAAACCCAGCGTAACTTCGACTCATACAGCACAGCGTATTATACCGGCACACCCATCATCTACTACGATGGTAAATTGATCAATGCTGAAGATAAGCCATCTGAAATCTTTAATACACCCTGGACAACACGTTTAGGTTGGAATATTAAATTTGACCGGATTCCTTTAAGCATTAATAACTTCATCAGTTACCAAGGGAAAGTGGATGCCATGAAGAAAACGTCAAAAGGTTATTCTGATAAAAATAATGAACAATATGATATGTATACCCCATACACCACCAAAAATACCTTCTACTGGGATGTACGGACGACCTATGATATTCCTTTAAATAAGGACCTTAAAGCCATTTTAGGTTTAACGATTAACAATGTGACGAATCGTGATAATTTCTATCTGGATTCGGGTATTGCCTATCCACAAATCGGCCGTCAATTTATTGCAGATGTCACTTTTAAATTCTAAACTTTGGATTAGAGCACTTCGCTGCTCTTTTAGATTTGCTTAGGCTATAATCAGACTAATTTTAAGATTTGAAATTTCCCCATGCTCAAGAAATTCCTGCTTGTTTTACTGATTTTGGCACCTTCGGCACTGTATCTCTATATCGTCAACCGTGATGACAACAAAACTGCTGAAACTGAGACAGTGTCAACACCAGCTGAAAACTCTCAGCCTGAGCAATATCAAACTCCAGATCACTAATTTTGAGTGATCTTTTCAAAGATTTATTTTTTAAATGATAAAAACACCTTTACCATAACAAAGCTTAATTTTTAGACTTCGGGATAGAGTTTTTTTCTCTTTAATAAACCCAATTTCGATTGGGTTTATTTTTTATAATCTGCAAATCTGTTCAGAAAATAACATCTTAATAAAATAAAGTTTTTGTTTTGCCTAATGTTTAAACTGTTAAATGAATTTTAGCAAAAACCCTTTTGACAAAACCCAGCTTAATCCTTAATATACGCATCACCTCGCAACGTCCCTATCGTCTAGAGGCCTAGGACATCGCCCTTTCACGGCGGTAACCGGGGTTCGAATCCCCGTAGGGACGCCATCTATTGATCTCATACGATCAGACCTTATTCGAAATTACCATTATTCGATTGCAGATTTGTAGTTTTTCACTACAATAGCTCGCTTCATTCCTTTGAAGTATTTCTTATTTCCTATGCACTCATCTCCGAATGATGCTACGCATCAGGGCAATTCTGCGCCTTTAAAACGCGCTATGAGTACTCGACATCTGGTCATGATTTCGCTTGGTGGCGCAATCGGAACAGGCCTATTCTTAGGGTCGGGTGAAGTCATTGCACAAACGGGGCCTGTAGGTGCCATTCTCGCTTATCTCCTGGGCGGTATTATCGCGTACATGGTGATGCTATGTTTGGGCGAACTTGCCGTTCATATGCCAGAATCTGGTTCATTTGGTGCTTATGCCAAACGTTATATTGGACCAGGCACAGGCTATACCATCACCTGGTTATACTGGCTGACGTGGTCGGTCACTCTCGGAACTGAATTTACTGCAGCGGCCTTGCTGATGCAGGAATGGTTCCCGGATATTTCCATGTGGTTATGGACCATTATCTTTGGTGTATTCGTATTTAGTCTAAATATGATTTCTACCCGCTGGTTTGCCGAATCCGAATTCTGGCTGGCACTGGTGAAAGTGGTCACGGTTGTTGCTTTTATTCTTTTGGGCTTATTGGCCATCTTTGGCGTTCTAGGCTATCAAGGCTATGAAGCTGCGCCTTTATTTACCAATCTGACTGCACAGGGCTGGTTCCCTGAAGGTCTGTTCCCGATTTTTGCTACGATGCTGATCGTGAACTTCGCCTTCTCTGGTACCGAGCTGATTGGTGTGGCTGCCGGTGAAACTGAAGATCCTGCAAAAAATGTCCCTAAAGCGATTAACACTGCGATTTTCCGCTTATTAATTTTCTTTGTGGGTACGATTATCGTGGTGACCGCATTACTTCCGCATCAGGAAGCAGGCTTAGCCGCTGAAGGCGTGAGTAGCAGCCCCTTCGTAACAGTATTCCAGCACATTGGTATCCCATATGCTGAAGACATCATCCGCTTTGTAATTATCACTGCATTGTTGTCTGCTGCCAACTCGGGCTTATTTGCTGCTTCACGTATGATGTGGTCATTATCATACAGCAAACAGTTACCTGCCGTATTCTCAAGACTGAATGCTCGCGGTGTACCGTATATTGCAGTCATGGTAACTATGCTGGGTGCATTGCCAGGTTTATTGTCTGAACAGTTTGCGCCAGAGACGATCTTTACCAACTTGCTGGGCGTCGCTGCGTTTACCATGGTGGTGGTCTGGATGAGTATTTGCTTAAGCCAGTTCAACTTCCGTCGTCAGTGGTATAAACAGGGTCATACGGCCAAAGAACTGGGCTTTGCTGCACCATTGTTCCCGATTGTGCCAATCCTGGGCTTTGTGTTCTGTTTTATTACCTGTATCAGTATGGTCTTTGATCCATCAATGCGTATCAGCTTCATAGGCTGTCTACTATTTATTGCAGCGTGTTATGCAAGTTATTATACCTTTTATCATAACAAGTCTTAATCATCAGTTTTAAAAGAGCGGCTCCGGCCGCTCTTTTTTGTCTATACTATACTGATTGTATATTGTGCAACCTAATGGTGCATCGATGAAAATTGTGTTTATTCACGGCATGAACAAGCAACAGTATACGGCTACTTCATTACGTCAACATTGGCTGCATCTCCTCAAAAGAGGCCTCCGGAAAAACCCACAACAGCAAGCCCGTTTTACTTATTTAAAACGGCATATCCGTATCCCTTTTTATGGCGATTTACTTTCTCGGCATCATTTTCATAACGTATTGAATGCCAGCACCCTGATGCCGCAACAGTGGCCGCATTTCCCTTTTTTACATCCCGCACAGCTGCAACCGGCACCGCCACCAGACCAGTGCACCTATCAAATTTGTGACGTCCCGCAGTTAAATCTTGATGATGCTCTGAATTTCAATCAGAAACTGAAGTTCATCACAGCATTAAGCAAAGATATTGCCTTGCGGGATTTTGCGGTACTCATCAATTATTTTCCCAGCTTACACGCCAGCTTTTTGCATAAATTTTTGCTAGAAGCTTATCTTTATTTGGCCAACCCACATTTTATGCAGGAAGTTCACCGCCGCATTCACAATCAACTCTATAGCAGCAGGCCACAGATTCTGGTGGCTCACTCGCTCGGCAGCGTGATTGCCTATAATTATTTGATTCAGCATCCGGAGCTGAATATCAAGCGTTTTATTACTCTCGGATCACCACTAGCATTTAGGGTCATCCAGGCTCATCTGCCGCAACCAATTTTACGACCTGCTGCAATTTCAGGCGATTGGATAAATTTCTATTGTAGCGATGACTTTCTGACTGCCTTTCCATTATCAGAATTACCCTTCCAGCTTCAGCCGGCAATTATTAATCAAGAGATTCATACCTCCATCTATCATCCGCATGATATTGATGGTTATATTCAGCATCCGGACGTCATTAAAGCGCTACTGGAATTACTATAAGACTCACACCAAACTCTAAATTCAACTTTTACCGTTCCATTCATATTCTTTTTCTATTCAGTAAAATCTTACATCCAGACCTACCAATTTACTGCTTTTTCTGCCTTTTTTTATAAATATACAGATGTTTGTTAATGATTGTTTTATCAAAGATAATTTACACATTAACGCCACAAAAAGTGCAGCTTGGCTTGCCGCAATTTTCTCTATACTGGGAATATATAGATCGACCTCCGTGAGGTATCGATGAAAGTTATTTTTATTCATGGAATGAATCAGCAACATCATAGTGCTGCATCGATCCGCCAGCGCTGGCTGCATATACTTCAAAAAGGCATTCGCAAACACCGTCATGATGCCAGATTCAGTTATTTACGACGTCACATTCACATTCCATTTTATGGAGACTTGCTTTCACACTATAACGTTCGCAACATCCTGAATGCTGGCACCTTGATGCCCCAGCAATGGCCCAACTTTCGTTTCCGTCAACCTGTCCATCCTCAGCTTCCTGCACCAGTCCCACGTCCTGGCTGGCGCAAGCCCGTGATTTCCGATCTTCCCCAACTTAATCTGAATGACCCGATGGATTTCAAACAGAAATTCAAATTTATTACCACGCTGAGCAAAAATGTTGCACTGCGAGACTTTGTATTATTGCTTAATTATTTTCCCAGCCTGCATCGGAGCCTGCTTCAGAAATTTCTGATCGAAACCTATCTGTATCTCGACAATCCTGGATTCATGAAGGAAGTTCATGAACGGATCGCCCGGCAATTGAATGGTCGCAAACCTTGTATTGTGATTGCTCATTCTCTGGGCAGTGTGATTGCCTATAATTATCTTATTCAGCATCCTGAACTGAATGTACAGCGTTTTATTACTTTAGGATCGCCATTAGCATTTCAGGTGATCCAGTCACATTTACCGCAACCCATTGTACGACCTGCTGCAATTACAGGCGACTGGATAAATTTCTATTCAACTGATGATTTTCTCACCGCCTTTCCTCTTACACAACCGCCATTTCAGTTTCAACCCGCAATTATTAACCACGGCATTCGTACGCATATTCACCGCCCGCATGATATTACCGGCTATTTACTCCATCCGCAGGTGGTAGAAGCAATTCTGGAATTGCTTAGAAATCCGGCTTAAACCATGTATTTTTCAAGTATTCCCATAAGATTGTTTTAAATTTACGCACTCAATCCAGAAAATCATTTTTTTTATGGAAATGCGTTTGACACCCCCCCATTTTCACCCTATTATACGCCCACCTCTGAAACGTCCCTATCGTCTAGAGGCCTAGGACATCGCCCTTTCAC
>NZ_JBAPXX010000037.1:0-6217 GCF_049284435.1 Acinetobacter sp.
GAACGGTTAAACCAAGCTGTAAGACTTGCGACACGGTGTTATCGACAAATTTCTGACGTAGCTCATCGTTGCTGAATAATTTAATTTTCCACTGCATACTTTGTGCACTGTTCGGTGAATTATCATCGCTTGGCCCAAACATCATCAGTGCCGGCCACCAGAAACGATTCACTGCATCCTGTGCCAATTGCTTTTGTTCCGGCGTACCATTGGCCAATTCCATCATGGCTTCAAAGCCCTGACGTTGATGGAAACTCTCTTCCTTACAGACGCGCACCATGGCACGTGCATAAGGACCGTAAGACGTACGGCACAGCGCAACCTGATTAACAATCGCTGCACCATCCACCAGCCAGCCAATCGCTGCAACATCAGCCCAGCTCAGGGTTGGATAGTTAAAAATCGATGAATATTTCATGCGACAGGCAATCAGCTTATCCATCATGTCGTCACGGTCAGCACCTAAGGTTTCTGCAGCACTGTAGAGATACAAAGCATGACCTGCTTCATCCTGGACTTTTGCCATCAGCACTGCTTTACGTTTCAAGGTCGGTGCACGGGTAATCCAGTTGCCTTCCGGCAACATGCCAACCACTTCAGAGTGTGCGTGCTGACCGATCTGACGAATCAAGGTCTTACGATAAGCATCCGGCATCCAGTCCTTCGGCTCGATGGAAATATCCTTTCCAATCTTTTGATCAAAGATTTGTTGTTGATTATTCATTGTTCCCTCACTTATCCCAAGTGTTGATACATTTAAATTAAAACGATACATAATTAAAATCAATATATATTTATTAGTATCATTTAATTTTCTTAGGATATTTTTAATAAAGTTTTGTTTTTTATATAAAAATATATTTTATTTTATTGCTAATCATTTTTAAACACACATTTGTGATTGACATTTCAGCTTTTTAATCACAAATTATGAAACATTAAAATTAAAATACCTATCAAAGCGTATCATAAATGGAGTTTTACAATGTTAGAGTTAAATAGCGGCTCAAGCGCAATGGATTATCAAGATACTGAGTCACAAAATAATCCTATTTCCATCAAAAGCTTAAGCTCACTGATCTATGGTCAGGAATACACAGCTCAAGCCGATTTACGTACGGTGTATCATGCCATTAGCGGTGAAGCGGTTTATCAAGTCGGCAGTCAGGGCATCGATACCCAAGCAGTGGTGAAGTATGCCAAACAAAAAGGCGCGACTATTGCCAGCTGGACTTTCCATCAACGTGCCAATGCACTCAAGCAAGTGGCACAGTATTTGATGGAACGCAAAGAAGACTTTTATGAACTTGCCAAGGCAACCGGCTGTACCCGTAAAGATGCCTGGATTGATATTGAAGGCGGGATGGGGACCTTATATGCCTATTCGAGTTTGGTGCGCCGCGAACTCAGTGATGAAACAGCGCTGGTCGAAGATGCCTGGATTCCTCTTTCTAAGCAAGGTAGCTTTGGCGCGAAACATATTCTGACGCCTAAAGCCGGTGTCGCCGTGCATATCAATGCTTTTAACTTTCCAATCTGGGGCATGCTGGAGAAAATCGCTCCTACGCTACTGGCAGGTGTACCCTGTATTGTCAAACCGGCGACTGAAGGTGCCGAGCTGACCCATGCCGTGGTCAAAGCCATTCATAAAAGCGGTTTCTTGCCAGAAGGCTCACTGCAGCTCATTTGCGGACAGGTCTATGATTTATTTGATTATTTAAACCCTCAAGATACGGTCACCTTTACCGGTTCTGCGTCAACCGGGCAAAAACTGCGTTCGCATCCACACTTAAATGCCTACTCGATTCCGTTCATCATGGAAGCAGACTCGGTCAACAGTGCGATTTTGACCGAACAAGCCAATGACGAAAGCATTGATTTATTTGTCCGTGAGGTCTTCCGTGAAATGACCACCAAAGCCGGACAAAAATGCACTGCCATTCGTCGTGCCTTTGTGCCAGCCGAGCTATTGGATACAGTACAAAACCGTCTGATTGAAAAACTGAAAAAAGTGGTCGTGGGCGATCCGGCTCAGGAAGGCGTCAGCATGGGGGCTTTGGCCAGCGTCAAACAAAAACATGATGTCGCTGCAAAAGTTGAACAGCTGAGCCAGGATGCAGAGATCGTGTTCGGTAGCCACTTGCGTCAGGACTTTATTCTTCAAGTACAAAATGCTGAAAAGTCTGCATGTTATCCACCAACAGTTTTGGTATGCAAAGCACCGGCTCAGGCAGAAAACATTCATGAGATTGAAGCCTTTGGGCCTGTAGTCACTTTAATGCCATATACTGACCTAGCTCAGCTTGCTGACCTGGTGGCACGTGGCGAAGGTAGTCTGGTAGCATCCATCGTACGCAATACCGATGAAAATATTGAACAACTGCTCAGCAAAATTGCACCATGGCATGGACGTGTACATATTCTGGATGCTGAAAGTGCCAAAGAAAGTACCGGACATGGTTCGCCATTGCCTTTACTGGTGCATGGTGGACCAGGCCGCGCTGGTGGCGGTGAAGAACTCGGTGGCTTGCGTGCTGTCAAACATTATATGCAACGGACTGCGATTCAAGGTTCACCGAATGCCATGACCCAAGTCGGCCATAGCTGGACTGCCGGAGCTCAGGTCTTTGAAGACCGTGTACACCCTTTCAAAAAATCATTTGATGAATTGCGTATTGGTGAACGTTTGCTGACTGCACGACGTAGCGTGACCGAAGCGGATCTGGTGAATTTCGGCTGCCTGAGCGGTGATCACTTCTATGCGCATATGGACAAGATTGCTGCGGCAGAATCGCTGTTTGGTGAACGTGTGGCGCATGGTTATTTCGTGGTATCCGCAGCTGCAGGTTTATTCGTTGATGCCGCTCAGGGTCCGGTCATTGCCAACTATGGTATGGACAACTTGCGCTTTGTAGAACCGGTGAAAATTGGCGATACCATTCAGGTAGAACTGACCTGTAAGCAGAAAACTCCGAAAGCACTGCGCGATCCGACACAGAAACCACATGGTGTCGTGGTCTGGGATATTAAAGTGAAAAACCAACGCAATGAACTGGTTGCAACCTACGATATTTTAACGCTGGTTGAGCGTGGCTAAAAATGCACACTCAAAAAAAGGAATCATTATGATTCCTTTTTTTTGTCTTTAAATATTATTTGTATCTATTTTTAAAAACAGATTGACGTCTATCCATTAAGCCTCTAGATTATTTAAATGCGATACAATATAAAAATAACAAACCAGTTAAAAGTATCAAATAAATATCTCACACGATCAGCACAGGATGTTGCATGATGAATGATAAATCGCTGAACCTAGAAATGGTTGAAAGGACGATTCAACCGCCAAATCAAAGTTTTGAGCCTATACCGACAGAAACGGCCGTGCCGCTGTCTGAACAGATTGAACCGCCACCGGAAAGCAGCACCTATCAATGGTATGTGGTGGTCATTTGTATGGTGGCTTACATTCTGTCATTTGTAGACCGTCAAATTTTATCGTTAATGATTGAACCGATTAAAGCCGATTTAATGCTGAGCGATACCCAGTTCAGCCTGTTACAAGGTCTGGCCTTCTCCTTGTTTTATGCCATTATGGGCTTGCCCATTGCAGCATTGGCGGATCAAAAGTCCCGGATTAAAATCATTGCAACCGGGATTGCATTCTGGAGTCTCGCCACAGCGGCCTGTGGTCTCAGTAAAAACTTTATTCAAATGTTTATTGCACGTTTGAGTGTGGGTGCCGGCGAAGCTGCGCTTTCCCCTGCCTTTTATTCAATCGTTGCCGATTTATTTCCAAAAGATAAATTAGGTCGTGCACTCGGAGTATATGCGATTGGTGCCTTTATTGGTTCGGGCTTAGCTTTCCTGATTGGCGGCTATGTGATTGGCCTGCTAAAAGATGTCAGCTTCGTAGCTTTACCACTTATTGGTGAAGTGAAAACCTGGCAACTTACCTTTATGATTGTGGGTCTACCGGGCGTATTACTAGCCCTACTCATGGTGCTGACGGTGCGTTAACCTGCACGTAAGGGTATGAAAGTCGGTCAGGATGGCCAGGTCATTAAAGCCTCTTTCAAAAACTCGATCGGTTTTATCAAGACACATAAAAAGACTTTCTTCTGTCATTTTATTGGCTTTTCTTTTTATACCATGATGTTGTATTCCCTTCTAGGCTGGGCACCTGCCTATTACATCCGTAATTTCGGTCTGGATGCGAGTCAAACCGGTTATATCCTCGGTACGATTATTCTAGTCGCGAATACTTCGGGTGCCTTGTTCTGTGGCTGGCTGATCGACTTCTTCTCTAAACGTGGTTATAGCGATGCTGCAATTCGTACCGGTGCCATTGGCTGTGCGGCGCTGATTATTCCGAGTGTCCTGTTTACTCAGGTCGATAATATGCAGCTTTCATTTGCGCTGATTTTTGTGGCGATGTTCTTTTCCACTTTCCCGATTCCAGCATCGGCAGCTGCCACGCAAATGCTGACACCAAATCAGCTACGCGCACAGGTATCTGCCAAGTTCCTGCTGGTTTCAAACCTGATTGCCTTAGGTGTCGGAACCACCGCTGTAGCGTTGATCACAGATAAATATTTCCAGAACACCCTGATGGTCGGTAACTCAATCTCGATCGTCAATGCGATTGCCGGATTGATTGGCTGCTTTCTGTTGTACAAGGGCTGTCAGTATTATCGTGAAAGTATGAAAGTCGAAAAACTGGCTGATTAAAATGGCTGGATACCGATAAATCTTCTTAATCTTCACTTTTAAAGGCCTTTAATCCACATTAAGGGCCTTTTTATATCAGCCTAAAAAGTTCAATTTTCAGGTACTAATCATTCAATTCCGATCCAGCCTAGACAGGCTGCCTAAAAAAACGTATAACACCGTTTTAAATTTACAGGTGTGCACCGTTGAAACTTGTGCTTGCTCCCATGGAAGGCTTAACCGATCCGATTATGCGTGATGTGCTGACATCCGTAGGTAGCTTTGACTGGTGCGTGACCGAGTTTATTCGTGTCACCGACTCCATTCTGCCCGACCATATTTATCATACTTACTGCCCTGAACTGCTGAATGATGGCAAGACGGCGGCAGGTACACCCGTACATGTCCAATTCTTAGGAAATAATCCGGAGATGCTGGCAGCGAATGCCGCCAAAGTGGCGGCAATGGGCGCACCGGCAATTGACATGAATTTTGGTTGTCCGGCCAAAACCGTGAACCGTCATCGCGGTGGCTCAGTCCTTTTAGATGAACCTGAAGTCGTACATGAGCTGGTTAAAGCCGTGCGTGATGCAGTGCCTGCACATATTCCAGTCTCCGCCAAAATGCGACTGGGTTATATGGACCGTAATTTCATGTTGGAAAATGCCCATGCCATTGAAGATGCCGGTGCAGCCTGGGTCACCGTTCATGCACGCACCAAAGCTGATGGCTATACTCAACCTGCTTTTTGGGACCAGCTACAACCGATTCGTGAAGCACTCAAGATCAATGTAATTGCCAATGGTGAAATCTGGAACAATGCCGATGCCAAACAGTGCCGTCTGGAATCTGGTTGTGAAGACCTGATGATTGGCCGTGGTGCAGTAACCACACCCGACCTGACCCAATGTATCCGCCAAAACTCTGATGCGCCTTTGATGAACTGGAATGAGTTGCTGCAACTGCAAATTCGTTTTATCAATGGTCCGGCCAAAACTGAGATCGGGATGGTCGGCCGCTACAAGCAATGGCTCGGCATGATGTCGAAACATTACCCTGAAGCTAAAGCGTTATGGGATGAAGTAAAACGGATTAAAGTTCTGGCTGAAATTACCGAAAAACTGAAAGCTTCAAATATTTAAAACCAAAAAGCCTTTGAATCATTCAAAGGCTTTTTTATGGGCTCGTAAAAGCTTATGATGGCTTAGGCTGTTTTAAATACCGCTTCGGGATAAATACAATTACAAAGTATGAATAGATTAATTTCCACTAGCAGAACCTCCATATTCTATTTTTTCATTTCTTTTAAATCTTTAGATATTAAAGTTCTTTCATAAATCATTTTTTATGATCACTACAAAAGAAATTCCCTCTCCTTGTAGGCATAGGTATCTACACATCTTTAGGTACTTAATGCAATTGTTGCGATTTCATTCAGTTCATCTATTGAATATTCCGAGAGCAGTTGAAGAGTGTTCAGTAAAATCGAAAGTCCTGCCAATATTGC
>NZ_JBAPXX010000038.1:0-4329 GCF_049284435.1 Acinetobacter sp.
GCGCCAGTGCATCGGTAAAGGCATGACCCGATCTCGTGTTTTGTATTGAACCTGACTGAGTCGCTGAAACACCTCAGGCGAAATGAATTGTTGATCTTGCCATTCACCACGACTGGCCAGCATGGCATAGATTTTTGCCAGACTCTCTGCGGTAAATACTCCATTGGCGGAGGGAATAATCGCTTGTAGCCCCTGTTCACTAAAGAAACTAAATTTCTTCATGCCTGTGGGAATCATTGCATCCTGAAAATCCTGAGGATCCTGCCCGCTAAAGACCAAGGCTCGTTCCATCAGATTGGGTTTTCTTGGCGTGGTTTTTTTCGCAGGCTGTGTTTGAGACTTGGCTACTTTAGGCTTTAAAATGGGTAAAGCCACCCGAGTTAACTCATTCGTCGGTACACTAAAATAAGCACCATTTAATTGTAGGGGCTGCACCAGATATTCCCGCATCAGTGCACCCAGTTTTTTACCAGTCGCTTTTTCTAATGCCCCACCCACCTGCCAGCCAAAGGTTAGCGGTTGATAAGCGGCATCTGTAGCAACCTGAAAACGTGGTTCAGCTGCCGCAATCCGGTCTAGCATATGCGACCAGTCGGTCATTTCAGTGGCATCATCAATGATATTACGGATATCAAACAATCCGCTTTGATGACTGAGCATATGCGCCAGAGTAATATTTTCTTTACCCTTTTGCGCAAATTCAGGCCAGTATTCTGCAACCGGCCAGTCATAATCCAGATAACCTTGACTGACCAGAATGTGCGCCAAAGTCGCCAGTACGCCTTTGCCTGTGGAATAACATAGCGACATGGTATCGGGTTGCCAGTTTTCAGTGACAGACTTTTTACCGGTATAAATATCGACGACCTTTTGTCCCTCAAAATATACCACCAGTGCCGCACCACCCTGTTCGGTACGTGCATCCTGCAAACGGCTAAACTGACGGGCAAGGTCACTGAAACGCTCATCGACATTGCCCTGATAATTATGCTGATCAGCAAAAAGATAATCTTTAATTGGCTGCATCATTCTATCCATAGAATATTAATCCCTTAAAATGAAAAAGCCTAAAACAGATTTAGGCTTTTGCTTCAGATTTAAATCGCTTTGATATGACCGGTGACATGCGGTTTTTGATTCTTACTGTTTCGAATCAGGAAATCTGTATCATTCGCTGCCTGCGCGGTCAGGAACTCAACTTTAGATGGCAAGTACATCGGCAACTTGAACCAGACATCAGCTTCATAGGCATCTGGCAATGACAGATTTGCCAGCGCTTTGGCTTTGCTCCACATACCATGTGCAATCGCCTGTTTAAAACCAAAAGCTTTCGCTGTGACTGCATGAATATGGATCAGGTTAAAATCACCTGAGGTCATGGCATAACGGCGACCAGTATTCTCCGAGATGTTCCATTCATTATTGAGTATATATTCTGGCGCTTGGCTTTCTGCAGGTTTGGCAGCAGCTTTAGCATTGGTCTTTTGACGTGACAGATAAGTCGTCAATGCTTCAACTACGACCTCGCCTCCCACTTTGACTGTAGTAATGAAATCAAACTGCACGCCTTTATCGTGCGGCTGCAATTCGCCAAACTTACATGACAGCGTCAATGTCTCATTCACACCGACTTTACGGTATTGCTTCACTTGGTTACGGATATGTACCAAACCCAAAATCGGAAACGGAAATGCTTCTGAAGTCATCATGTGCATTTGCAGACTTTGTGAAAGTACCGTCAGATAGATTGCTGGAATATAACCATTATTTTTAAAACCACAAACTTCGTTATAGGCTTTCAGATGTTTCTGATCGACCTTGAATGAATCCACCACATATTCAACTTGCGGTAGAACTTTTTCAGCTTTCGGCTTTTTAAAAATCAAGCCTTGAATCACTTTTGGATAGGCTAAATAAGGTTTTGGAAGTTGACTAAAATGGCGCGTATTCATACTGAACCTTTAAAATATTTATCTTTATCAAGTTCTCTCTAATGGATAGAGAGGATGAGGAGCAAGTTTCAAACTGTCCTTTTATATTTTTAATCCCTCCCAACCTCCCTTTATTAAAGGGAGGAGTAGTCCCCCTTTGAAAAGGGGGATTTAGGGGGATTCTATTAAGCCCCTAACAGACTTTGACCACATACACGTACCACGTTGCCATTTAAACCTGTTGATGCAGTAGCAGCAAACATTGCAATCGTTTCTGCAACATCGACAGGTAGACCGCCCTGACTCATCGAGTTCATACGGCGGCCCGCTTCACGGATCGCAAATGGAATCGCAGCCGTCATTTGTGTTTCGATAAAGCCCGGTGCAACGGCATTAATGGTTATACCATTTTTTAATGTCGGTGCTGTGAATTTTACTACACCAATCACCCCGGCTTTAGATGCTGCATAGTTGGTTTGACCCAGGTTACCTGCAATCCCAGAAATCGAGGATACACAGATAATACGGCCATTGGCATTTAGACCATCGTGGGAGATTAAATAATCATTCACGCGTTCTATTGCAGACAGGTTGATATTAATCACCAGATCCCACAGCTCAGGCTTCATATTGGCCAAGGTCTTGTCACGAGTAATTCCGGCATTATGTACAATAATATCCAGACCGCCATGCTCAGCTGCCGCTGCCTTGATCTTCTCACCTGCATCTGCAGCTGTAATATCAATAGCCAAGGTAGAACCGCCGATCTCACTAGCTACACGATCAAGGTCAGCCTGCTGTTGTGGAACATCCAGACAGATGACATGTGCACCATCACGGGCCAATACATGGGCAATCGCTTCACCAATACCACGGCTTGCGCCTGTCACAACCGCAGCTTTACCCGCTAATGGCTTGATCCAGTCTACGTCTACTTTTTCAGCTGGTGAAACACGGATCACCTGACCAGAAACATAGGCAGAACGCGGAGAAACCGCAAAACGTAATGCAGACTCAAGATTCGCTTCAGCACCTGCATCAACATAGATCAGGTTTGCTGCGATACCTTTCTTGAATTCTTTAGCCACTGATTTCACAAAACCTTCCAATGCACGTTGAGCAATCGCCTGGCTCACCGATTTTGCTGTTTCAGGTGTGGTACCGACAATTACAACACGACCAGAACTCTGGATCTGACGCGCAATCGGGTTAAAGAAATCATAAAGTGATTTTAACTGTTCTGAATTTTCGATCCCTGAAGCATCAAAAATAACGACCTTGAATTTTGATTCTTTATCGCCCGGGTTAAATGCACCAAGATTCAGCCCAGATGCTGCAGCCGCCTGTTGCAACTCAGCATTATTACCTGCATAGCTGTTGGCATGAATATTTGCCAGAACCTGAGCAATAGCACCCGTCAATGGACTTGCTGGTACTGCGCCCAATAATACTGCGCCTTTTACCACCGGCGTAGCAGACTCAAAACGGTCTAAAGAAGTTGGGGATGGCAAACCCAAATTTTTAATGACAAATTTACCAATAGGAGATTTTGCAAAAGTTTGGTACTGATCAGTCATGTTTATTATCTCTCATACAAATTAATTTTTGGTTGATCTAAAGTTATCCTTAAACTTCAATATGATGCCAGACACATATATTTCAATAGATCCGCCAGATTCCGCCCAATCATACTTGAGATAATAGGCAGATGACTTGACCTGAGCGCAGTCTGTAATGTCATTGTAGTCAATACAGCCTATAGTCTTCTATGCTAATGTAAGCACCAAGAAGACGATCTATTTGCCTGATAAAGCCTTATGAGCAAAACAACTCAAGAAAATCCAGCAGTCAAGAACTCTGCGACAGAAACTGTGTCAAAACCATCAACGCGCACCAAGCGTAGCACTAAAAATACTGATACAGCCAATGCAGCAGAAAAAAGTCCGGCTAAAACCACACGTACACGTAGTACGTCTACACGTGCCAAAAAAACGACTTCACGCCAACAAGATTCAACTTCTATAACACAGACTTCTGTTCAACAGGAACCAAACATGAGCCAAAATACAGTTCGCCGCGTTGCGATTATCGGTGGTAACCGCATTCCATTTGCACGTTCTAATGGTGCTTACTTTACGGCATCCAATACTGATATGTTCACAGCAACCCTGAACGGCCTGGTTGAGCGTTTTAATCTGCAAGGTCAACGCTTAGGGGAAGTGGTTGCAGGTGCGGTATTGAAGCACAGCCGGGACTTCAACATGACCCGTGAATGTGTATTGAACACAGCCCTTGCAGCTGAAACGCCAGCGTATGACATTCAGCAAGCCTGTGGTACGGGCTTGCAGGCTGCGTTCCTGATTGCCAACAAGATTGCTTTGGGTCAGATCGAAGTGGG
>NZ_JBAPXX010000039.1:0-5008 GCF_049284435.1 Acinetobacter sp.
CCATCATGGCCGTTCAGCAAAACCGTAAAAGTCGCTCTCGCCGTGACATGCGCCGTTCACATGACGCTTTAACCGAGAATGCATTAACTGTAGACCAAGCTACTGGCGAGACTCACCGTCGTCACCACGTATCTAAAGATGGTATCTACCGTGGTCGTCAATTATTCGCTAAAGCATCTGCTGAATAATTGGTGATGTATTAAGCGTCAAGCTTAGTAGAAAAAATGGGAGCATTTAGCTCCCTTTTTTTTGTCTTCGATTTTTAGGCGTACCAGTTTTTTGTTGTATTTGGCAATTACCGTCAGCAAAATTACATGCTAAATTGCGCTCCACAATGATTTAGGTGGTCTTATTGGTCAGTCTTCTTGTTAGGATTGAAGAAGCACGCCTCTTGAATGAAAGGATTTTATTATGTCTGCTACACCACTAGAACAAGCAGCACCAGCAACAAAAACTGCATTTGTGTTTCCGGGTCAGGGCTCACAAAAAGCCGGTATGCTGGCTGAGCTTGCAGAACAGTTTGCAAGTATTCGCGAGACATTTGCAGAAGCATCTGAAGCCGTCGGTTTTGATCTGTGGCAGATTGCGCAAACTGGCGAAGGTCTGGGTCAAACTGAATTTACCCAGCCGGTATTGCTGACTGCAAGTATTGCCTTATGGCGTGTGTGGTTGGAATCTGGCGGTGTGGCACCGAAATATCTGGCAGGCCATTCATTGGGCGAATACAGCGCACTGGTCGCATCGGGTGCTTTAAGCCTGGGTGATGCTGCGAAGCTGGTGAACCTGCGTGGCAAATTGATGCAGACTGCAGTACCTCAGGGTGTGGGCGCGATGGCTGCTATTTTGGGTCTGGACGATGCCAAAGTGATTGAGCTGTGTACACAAGCAACTGCAGCAGGCGAAGGTTCTGTCGAAGCAGCCAACTACAATGCGCAAGGGCAGGTTGTCGTTGCAGGCAATAAAGATCGCGTTGAAGCAGTGATGGCATTGGCCAAAGAAAACGGCGGAAAAGCCATTGCATTGCCAGTATCAGTTCCATCGCATTGTTCATTGATGAAACCTGCTGCTGAACAGTTTGCTCCGGCATTGGAACAAACCGCCATTGAGCTACCACGCATTCCTGTATTACAAAATGTGGGCGCGCAAGCGGCAACCAATGTAGATGAATTGCGTCAGGCGTTGACCGCGCAACTTTATGAGTCGGTACAATGGACTAAAACCTTACAATTCCTTCAAGATGAAGGTATTGAGTACATCGTAGAATGTGGTCCGGGTAATGTATTGACCAACTTGGCGAAACGCTTGCCGAATATTCAAAAAGCACTTCCACTGGACAGTCAATCCCGTCTGGAAGATGCATTAAACACCGTATTGGCGGCAGAAGGGAAAAGTGCATGACACAGGAACGTAAAGTTGCTCTGGTAACAGGTGCAAGTCGTGGTATTGGTGCTGCGATCGCACAGCAGTTGATTCAAGATGGTTATTTTGTCGTAGGTACTGCAACGTCTGAAGCAGGTGCGGAAAAATTATCGGCAGAATTTGCTGAAAATGGCGTTGGAAAAGTACTAGACGTACGTGATGGTGCTGCGATTGATGCACTGGTAACGAACATCGAACAGAACTATGGTCCAGTCCTTGCATTGGTCAATAATGCCGGTATTACCAAGGACAATTTGCTGCTGCGTATGTCTGAAGATGACTGGGATGATATTTTAAATATTCACCTGAAAGCAGTTTACCGTTTATCTAAACGTGTACTAAAAGGCATGACCAAGGCGCGTTTCGGCCGCATCATCAACATCAGTTCTGTGGTGGCACACTTTGCCAACCCGGGTCAGGCCAACTATTCTGCTGCCAAAGCAGGTATTGAAGCATTTAGCCGCAGCCTTGCCAAAGAAATGGGTAGCCGTCAGATTACCGTAAACTCGGTAGCACCAGGTTTTATTGCGACTGAAATGACTGAACAGTTAAGCGAAGAAATTCGTAAAAAAATGACTGAGCAGGTGGCATTAAACCGTTTAGGTGATCCGCAGGATATCGCAAATGCCGTAAGTTTCTTGGCTTCAGATAAAGCCAGTTACATTACTGGTACAGTTATGCATGTAAATGGGGGCTTATACATGAGCTAAGCTCAAGTATAAACTTTCCAAATTTTTTAGATTCAATTAAACTAACGGCATTAAAAACGCCACAAGCAATGAGGAGAATTCCTGTGAGCGATATCGAACAACGTGTTAAGCAAGCAGTTGCAGAACAACTTGGTATCAAAATCGAAGAGATTAAAAACGAAGCGTCTTTCATGGATGACTTAGGTGCAGATTCTCTAGATCTAGTTGAACTTGTTATGTCTTTCGAAAATGACTTCGACATCACGATTCCTGATGAAGATTCTAACGAAATCACAACTGTTCAATCTGCAATTGACTACGTTTCTAAGAAACTGGGTTAATCGCCGATTTCAGCTTTGCTGAACATAAAGACCACCCTTGAGGTGGTTTTTTTGTGTCTGCTTTTCACATGAATGGAGGTTTTACAATCCATTACCTTTCTGTCACCAATGACTAACTATCTCTGTGGTATTTTCATTATAAAAATAAGAGTGATATGACATTAACAACAAGAATGGAGTCCGCTATGGGTCTTTTTGATTTTGTAAAAGGTATCGGTAAGAAGAATACAGCTGCTGCGGAACCACAGGCTGCACCTACAACGACAACGCCGGCTGCAACACAACCAGCAGAGCCTTCTGCTCAGGAAGTGGCAAATAAATTACTCGGCCACGTGAAAAGTCTGGGCCTTCCGATCACTGGCTTATCCATCAGTTATAACTCCGCTTCGGATCTGGCGACGGTCAGAGGTCAGGTACAAAGCCAGGCTGATCGTGAAAAGATTGTTCTGGCTGTGGGTAATATTGATCATGTCGCCAAAGTGGATGATCAGCTTACGGTAAGCAGTCCTGAACCGGAAAGTAAGTTCTATACGGTAAAATCGGGTGACAGCTTGTCAAAAATCTCAAAAGAATTTTATAGTGATGCTAATCAGTATAATAAGATTTTTGAGGCTAACCGTCCGTTGCTCAAAGATGCAGATGATATTTTCCCAGGACAGGTGCTCCGCATTCCTGCTTAAGGTTTAACAAGTCCAATCAATGTTCGATCTCAAAGCCCCGTTTGGGGCTTTGTTGTTTTTGCCGGTAGCTTTAGAAATTCAAAATCATTAAATACCCAAGTCCAGATATAAACTTTCTTTGACTTCTTCCATCACTACATAACTGTGGGATGAAGCAGAAGCAGGCAGTTTTTTCAGTAAATCCCCCAGTAAACGCCGATAAGCACTCATTTCTTTTAAGCGTGCTTTGACCAGATAATCAAAATCACCGGAAATTAAATGGCATTCCAGTACTTCTGGAATTTCTGTCAGATTACGAGCCACCTGATCAAAGACATCGCCTGATTTGGCAGAGAGTTTGATTTCCAGAAAAAACAGCAGGTTGCGCTCCAGCATTTCCGGATTTAAACGGGCGTAATAGCCCATGATGATGCCCTCGCGTTCTAGCCGTTTTACCCGCTCTGAACAGGGCGTGGTCGATAGATTGACACGTGCTGCAAGTTCGCTAATGGCAATCCGGCCATTGCGTTGCAGGATATCCAGAATCATGCGGTCAATGCGGTCTAATTTGCGCATCAATATTTCCCTCTTTTTTTTAATTCTGCCCGAAAAAATATTTATTTCACTGAATATACAGTTTGAATATAGTGAATTTAACTATTAAAGCAAAAATATACTAGTGAAATAAACTAAAAAGATGTTTGAGGGTTAAGGTAATGCGCGTATTAGTTTTGGGTAGTGGTGTGATTGGTGTGGCAAGCGCTTACTATCTGGCGCAGCAGGGAGCAACCGTGACTGTGCTGGATCGTCAGGCAGGCCCGGCTCAAGAAACCAGCTTCCGTAATGCCGGGCAGATTTCTCCAGGATACTCCACCCCTTGGGCCGCACCAGGTATTCCGTTTAAGGCGGTCAAATGGATGTTCCAGCATCATGCACCGTTGGCGATTAATGTCGATGGCAGCTTGTGGCAATTACAGTGGATGGCACAAATGCTGAAAAACTGTAATGCCCAGCATTATGCAGTCAATAAAGAACGTATGGTGCGTGTGGCTGAATACAGCCGTGACTGTTTACGTAATTTGCGTCGCGATATTGGCATTTCTTATGAGAACCGCTCGAAAGGCACTTTGCAGATTTTCCGTAAAGATGCGCAGCTGGATGCGGTGCAGCGCGATATTGAGGTTCTGAAAGAAACCGGTGTGGAGTTTGAGCTGCTGGATCGTGATGGACTGGCGCGTGTAGAACCGGCATTGGCACAGGCAAAAGATAAACTGGTCGGTGGATTGCATTTACCTAATGATGAAACAGGTGACTGCTATCTGTTTACCAATGCCCTGGCAGAACATGCCAAAGGGATGGGTGTAAAGTTTAAGTTTAATCAAAACGTTGAAAAGCTGATTGTAGAAGGCGATCAGATCAAAGGTGTGCTGGTGAATGGTCAGGTGCTCACGGCAGATAAATATGTGCTGGCCTTTGGTAGTTATTCACGTGATTTCCTTAAACCGCTTGAACTGAATTTACCGGTATATCCGGTGAAAGGATATTCACTGACGATTCCTATTGTAGATCCAGCTTTCGCTCCGCAATCTACCGTGCTGGATGAAACCTATAAAATTGCGATTACCCGTTTCGACCAGCGCATCCGCGTAGGGGGAATGGCTGAACTGAGCGGTTTTAACTTGGGTCTGAATGAGGATCGTCGCGGCACGCTGGAAATGGTGACCCGTGATTTATTCCCGGGAGGTGACATGAATCAGGCGAGTTTCTGGACAGGCTTGCGTCCAATGACTCCGGACAGTACACCAATTATTGGAAAAACCCGTTTTAAAAACCTGTTCCTGAATACCGGACATGGCACGCTGGGCTGGACCATGGCTTGTGGTTCAGGAAAATTAATCAG
>NZ_JBAPXX010000040.1:0-11077 GCF_049284435.1 Acinetobacter sp.
TCATAAATCTGGCAAATCCGGGCATCGCGGTAAATCCGTTCAATCGGGAAATCTTTCAGATAACCATAGCCTCCAAAAATCTGTAAAGCTTTAGAACAGACGCGTTCTGCCATTTCTGAAGCAAATAACTTGGCCATGGAGGCTTCAGTTAAACAGGCTTCACCGGCTTCTTTCTTGCGTGCTGCAAAATGCACCAGTTGCCGTGCCGCTTCAATTTCAGTCGCCATACTGGACAGCCTGAAAGAAATCGCTTGCTGTTCAAAAATAGCTTTGCCAAAGGCGATCCGATCATGCGCATAAGCCGTGGCTTCTTGCAACGCAGCACGCGCCAGTCCAACCGCTTGTGCCGCAATGCCGATCCGTCCACCTTCCAGATTGGCGAGGGCGATTTTCAGGCCTTCACCTTCTGCACCGAGTCTTAAACTTTCATGAATGCGCACATCGGTTAAGGCAATCTGACAGGTATCCGAAGCATGCAGGCCCAGTTTTTCTTCCACCCGAATCACTTCATAGCCGGGAGTATCACGCGGCACTAAAAATGCACTCATGCCTTTTTTACCTGCACTTGGATCAGTCACCGCAAATACAATAATCATCCCGGCATTGTGCCCAGAAGTAATAAACTGTTTGGCACCATTAATAATGTAGTGATCGCCGTCTTTGACTGCACGGGTTTTAATCGCAGCCGCATCCGAGCCGGTATGTGGTTCAGTTAAGGCAAAAGCCCCTATCATTTGACCTTGAGCCAAAGGTATTAAAAATTGCTGTTTTTGCTGTTCAGTGCCGAACTTGAAAATCGGCACACAACCCACTGAGTTATGTACGCTCATGATGGCGGATGTTGCGCCATCGGCCGCAGCAACTTCTTCTAAAGCCAGCACATAAGCCAGCGTACCGGTGCCAGAGCCGCCCCATTCTTCCGGAATCAGCATGCCTAGAAAACCCAGCTCTCCCATTTGGGCCAAGGCTTGTTTAGGAAAGATGCCTTTTTGATCCCATTCGCCGGCAAAGGGTTTAATTTGTTCCTGGGCGAAGCTTTTGGCCATATCCTGAATCAGTTGTTGCTCTTCCGTTAATTGCATTGATTCTTCCTTCAATCTCTTTATTCGATTTTTTTATTCAAGCTGCTGGCTTTGGCTGGTTATGCGGTCTTCGCTTGCTGCTTGTTGATTTCCTGATTGCGCAGTAAAAAGCGTTGAATCTTGCCGCTTGGGGTTTTGGGCAATTCGGTCACAAATTCAATCAAGCGCGGATAGGCATGTGCAGACAAACGCTTTTTCACAAATTGACCCAGCTCTTCTTCCAGATGGATCGAAGCTGCAAAATTATTCGCCAGAATCACAAAGGCTTTAATCACTTCGGTACGCTCGGGATCAGGCACGCCAATGACTGCTGCTTCAATCACGGCATCATGTTCCAACAAGGCACTTTCCACATCAAATGGGCCGACCCGATAGCCTGACGTTGTAATGACATCATCACTACGCCCGACAAAGCTCATACTGCCATCGGCATGAATTTCTGCCGTATCACCAGTTAAATAATAATGTCCGACAAATGGAGATTTGCGGCTTTCTTCATAACCGGAGAACCACATCATCGGAGATTGGCTGATATCGATCGCTAAGATGCCCGGGACGTCAGCTGCTAATTCATGACCTTGTTCATCAACAACGGCAATTCGGTAACCCGGACTGGCAAAGCCTGCCGAACCTGAACGGACCGGATGTTCCAGAGCATGATGATTACATACCACCATCCCGACTTCGGTCTGGCCATAATGGTCATAAATCGGCACATCCAGCACTTCTTTAAACCAGCGGATCACTTCCGGATTTAACGGTTCACCCGCACTGCTGACGACACGTAATTTACCACGCAGCTGTGCCATTTGAGCAGGGTCGGCTGCCATCATCATGCGATAAGCAGTCGGTGCACCGGCCAGATTGGTAATGCCATATTCCTTAACAATTTCACAGACACTTTCTGCATTGAAACCGCCTTCATAAAACAAGGTCGAGTGTCCAAGTATTAAGGGACCAGTAATCGCGTAATACAAACCGTAGGCCCAGCCGGGATCGGCAATATTCCAGAATGCATCTTCAGGAGTCAGACCAATGGCATTTTGCATATAGCTTGCAAAAGCAATCAGCGCTTTTAACGGGACTTTAAGCGGTTTCGCTGGTCCAGTCGTCCCCGAAGTAAACATCAATAAAAAAGGATCATCAATATTCAGGATTTCCAGCTCACAAGCTTCAGCCTGACGGTTTAATACCGTCCAGAAGCTAAGGTCATGCGGATAGCGCTCTGCCTCGGTTTCAGCATGTACCGTCACAATCGGTGGACAGTTGCTGATCTCGGATAATTTCTCCCGATTGGCTAAATCGGTCACCACCAGTTTGCTCTGGGCAAGTTGAATACGATGCTCGATGGCTTTAGGACCAAAGGCGGTGAATAATGGTTGATAGACTGCACCAATCCGCCAGGTCGCTAAAATGGTAATAATCAGCTCTGGGGTACGCGGTAATAATCCGGAAACGCGGTCGCCTTTACCAACGCCTTGAGACTTTAAAAAGTTGGCAAACTGGCTGGAATATTTTTTGAGTTTGGCAAAGCTATACTGTTCTTTACGACCATCTTTACCGTACCAGTACAAGGCAATTGCATCGGAATTGGCATGACGGTCACAGCATTCATAACAGGCATTCACTGCCTGCATTGAACCAGATAGGAACTGACTTGCAACCGCATCTAAATCAAAATTTTGAACCGTTTTTTGATAATCTAACATGTTAAACCTCAGCCTGAATTTATCGTTATTAATGACAGGGTATTTTTTGATGGAGCTTTTCCTTGCTCCATCAATGGTGATTCAATATTAAGCGGGTATTGCAGTGTATTGATGCATGATGCTGGAGAAGTCCAGATGGGCATCGCCTTCCTGACACAGTTGCTGATAGAGTTTCTGTACCATGCTCCCGAGTACAATCGGCTGGTCAACTTGCTGCGCTGCATCGACGGCCAGCCCTAAGTCTTTGAGCATCAGTTGTGCTGCAAAACCGTCGGTATAACCTCGCGATGACGGCGCGTTTTCGCAAATATTCGGCCAGGGATTATAAATTTCAGAACTCCAGCAACGCCCGGTTGAACTATTAATTACCCCAGCCAAGGCCTGCGGATCAATTCCCAGTCTGGCTCCAAGTGCCATCCCTTCTGCAACGGCAGTCATGGAAATCCCTAGAATCAGGTTATTACAGATTTTTGCAACCTGTCCTGTTCCAACAGCGCCACAATGCACCAGATTTTTACCCATACAGCTGAGTACCGGTTTTACTGCCTCAAAGGTCGCAGTATCTGCGCCGACCATAAAGGTCAAGGTGCCATCTTTGGCGCCCAAAGTTCCGCCTGATACCGGTGCATCACAGACCCGAATCTGTTTGGCCTGCGCTGCTGCGGCAATGTCCTGAATGGTTTGCGGGTCAATGGTACTGCTATCAATACACAAACTGCCCGCCTGAAGTACCTCCAGAATACCGTGTTCACCGAGATAAACATCACGTACATGCTTGGCTGCAGGCAACATGCTGACCACGACTTCTGCCTTCTTCGCGGCAGCTTGTGGACTGTCACAGACGATGCCACCTGCTTGTGCAAAATGCTGTAAAGCGACTGTACTTAAGTCATAACCAAATACCTGATGGCCTGCTTTGAGCAGGTTTTGCGCCATGAAACCGCCCATGTTGCCTAAACCAATAAATGCAATCTTCATGCTGATGCTCCTTAGCGCAGACTGATGGTGGTATTGACACCGGTGGTTTCCTGATCATCTTCAAACCAGCGACTGGTAATGGTTTTGGTCTGGGTATAGAACTGCACCGCCTGTTTGCCATAAGGTCCTAAGTCCCCCAATTTTGAACCACGTGAACCGGTAAAGCTGAAAAATGGCACAGGGACAGGAATTGGAATGTTAATACCGACTTGACCGATATCAATCTGGTTCTGGAAGGTACGTGCCGTATTGCCATTTTGGGTGAATAGTCCAACGCCATTACCAAATGGATTGGCATTAATCAGCTCAATGGCCTGCTCTAAAGTATCGACATGCATGATCGCCAGTACCGGACCAAATACTTCTTCTTTATAAATGCGCATATCGGTCGTGACCTGATTAAAAATCGTTGGCCCGACAAAATTGCCTTTTTCATAGCCCGGAACCTGTACATCACGGCCATCCAGCAGCATTTCAGCACCTTGTTCAACGCCACTGTTAATTAAATCTATGACACGTGCTTTGGCACGGATTGAAATCACCGGTCCAACATCGGTATTCGGTTCATGCCCGGCATTCACCTTTAAAGTTTTGGTTTTATTGACCAGTTCATCGACCCAATTCTTGGTTTCACCGACCATTACAGTCACTGAAAGTGCCATACAACGTTGACCTGCAGCACCAAAAGCTGCACCGACCAACGCATTTAAGGTCTGTTCTTTATTCGCATCCGGCATCACCACCACATGGTTTTTGGCCCCCATCATCGACTGCACACGCTTGCCGTGCTGGCCTGCGAGGTTATAGACATGCGTGCCGACTGCAGTCGAACCCACAAAAGAAATGGCCTTAATATCACGATGGGTACACAACTGATCGACCACTTCTTTGCCGCCATGTACTACGTTGAGCACACCTGCCGGTACACCGGCTTGAATCGCCAACTCAACCAGCATCATGGTCGATAGCGGATCTTGTTCAGAAGGCTTTAAGACAAAGGTATTGCCGCAGACAATCGCCATCGGGAACATCCACAGTGGAATCATCGCCGGGAAGTTAAATGGGGTAATTCCTGCACAGACACCGAGTGGTTGCTGCAAGGTATAGATATCGACACCGCGTGCCACGCCCTCAATATACTCACCCATCTGTAATGAACCGATCGAACAGGCATGTTCCACCACTTCCAGACCACGCTGGATATCACCCTCGGCATCGGCCAGAGTTTTCCCCTGTTCTGCTGTTAAGACCTGGGCAATACTTTTTAGGTTAGTACGAATCAGCTCCTGCAATTTCAGCATAATCCGCATACGTCCCTGAATGGGAGTATGACGCCAGCTAGCAAAGGCATTTTGTGCAGCCGTAATCGCTGCATTGACTTCTTCTGCGGTAGCAAATGGTACCTGACCCAAGACTTCCTGAGTGGCAGGATTGATAATATCTTGCCAATGGCTGGTTTTTGATTCGACAAATTCACCATTAATGAGAAGTTTTGCGGTGGTGAATCCGGTACTTTGCTGTGGATGAGAAATGGCGTTCATGGTCGCTCCGTGCTGGTTTGTTATTGTCGTTGTATCTGCCTTTACTGGCTTTTATTAAACGTATAATTTTTACGCTGTTTCATCAGACTAACAAAGAACACTTTGACCACCAATAGAAATTGGTGCACGATAGTTGTGCAAATATGCACAGAAATTTAACAGGATGTTAAATAAAAAATGAAAGTGGATTGGGATCATTTACGCTTTTTTTTGGTTTTGGCACGTGCTAAAACGCTCACCAATGCAGCACGCTTGATTGGGGTTGAACACAGTACCGTGGCACGGCGGATTCAAGCGCTGGAGAATACCCTTGGGACGCAACTGTTTAAGCGTGAAGCGACAGGTTATGAACTGACCTCGGAAGGTCTAGCACTGGTGCCGCGTGTGGAACAGATGGAGCAGTCCTTTATCCAGATTGACAAGCGCCATGATCCCTTGCAAGGTCGGGTCCGGATTGGTGCGCCAGAAGGTTTTGGCACGGCATTTTTAGCTCGTCTTTTGGCAGAATTTTCCCAGCATTATCCTTTGCTGACCATTGACCTGATTCCTGTACCGAAAGCGATCAAACTTTCACATCGAGAAGCCGACATTGTGATCGCGATTGACCGGCCCAAATCTGGGCCCTATATCATTACCCGTCTGACCAATTACTGCCTAAAACTATATGGCAGTCAGCATTATTTACAGCAAAATCGGGAAATTAAAAAACTGGAAGACCTCCAGCAGCACCGTTTTGTCGATTATATTGATGATCTGGTCTATAGCACTGCACTATATTCGCTAGAGCGTCTTCCCTTACAGGTCAGTGCCTGTTTTCGCAGTAACAGCATTCTGGCGCAGGAAATTGCAGTGCGTGCAGGCGCTGGACTGGCCATTTTGCCGAAATTTCTGGTCAATGATAAAAGTGAACTGAAAGAGGTGCTGGGTCATCAGCTCAGCTTTACCCACACTTTCTGGATGCTGACGCTGGTCGATCTGCAACATGAACCAAAAATAAAACTGGTCTGGGATTTCCTGCGCAAGCAGGCTGATCTTCAGCAAGACCTGTTAATGGGCAGATAGAGATCTTGAATACACTGTTCACGTTGCAAGGCTATGCACCTTAGTTAATCAACTTAAACAACAACGTATCGATACAGCAAATGAACGTATCACAACATTCCTGACGTCCATGACTTGTTAAATTAACATTCGATCATTCACAATATTTAATCAGATACAGGAAAATAATATGAAAATCTTGATGGTACTGACTTCACATAGCGAGTTAGGTGAAACTGGCAAAAAAACCGGCTTCTGGCTGGAAGAACTTGCAGCCCCTTATTATACGTTTATCGATGCCGGTGCAGAAGTCACCTTGGCCTCTCCTCAAGGTGGTCAACCACCATTAGATCCGAAAAGTAATGAAAAAGATGCTCAAACCGAAACCACACACCGTTTCGAAGCGGATGCATCGGCCATGCAAGCACTGGCGAATACCAAGAAATTAAGTGCAGTCTCGATTGCCGATTTTGATGCAGTATTTTATCCGGGGGGTCATGGTCCATTATGGGATCTGGCCGAAGATCAGACCTCGATTTCCTTGATTGAGCAAACCCTGCAAGCAAATAAACCGGTTGCTTTGGTTTGTCATGCGCCGGGCGTACTACGTCATGTGAAAGGCAGTGATGAGCAAGCCATTGTAAAAGGCAAATCAGTCACAGGCTTTAGCAATACGGAAGAAAATGCTGTAGGCCTGACCGAAATTGTTCCCTTTTTGGTTGAAGACATGCTGAAAGAAAAAGGCGGTCAATATTCCAAAGCTGAGGACTGGCAGGTATACGTGCAACAAGATGGTCTGCTCATTACTGGACAAAACCCAGCCTCTTCTGCTGCAACTGCAGAAGCTTTATTAAAATTATTACAATAGACGTGATTCTAAAGTTTGTATTAACCCTTTAGATCACTTTCTTTGAAAAAGAAAAACCCTGAATGATGCAAGATTATTCAGGGTTTAATTTTTTGTTTATTCCGAAATTTAGTTCGCTTCAACCGCTGTTGAGGCAATATGCTGAGCCAGTAATTCTCTGAGTTTAAATTTCTGGATTTTTCCAGATGGAGTCATCGGAATATCCTCCCAGATTTCCAGGCGTTCCGGAAGATACTGCATAGCCAGATTATGGGTTTTCAGGAAATCTACCAGCTCATTAAAACTTAACGGCTTTGTCTGATCTTTCAGCTTGATGATTGCACAGGCACGCTCACCCATTCGCTCATCTGCATAAGCCACTAAAGCTACTGTTGCAATATTCGGATGTTTATACAGCAATGATTCAATTTCTGCGACCGGAATATTTTCTCCGCCCCGAATAATCACATCCTTCTTACGTCCGCAAATCCGGATATAGCCCTGCTCATCCTGATAGGCAATATCACCGGTATCAAACCAGCCTTCAGCATCTGTATCATTCAAATGTGGTCGTTTTAAATAACCGCCAAAATTTGAACAGGTTCGGATCATCAAACGGCCGGATTCATTCAAGGCTTGGGTCTGACCTTTTTTATCCACGATCTTAATTTCAACACCTGGTAAAGCGATGCCATCAGTATTGAAAGAGCGCTCATCCTCATCTTCAGGTCGAGTCAGCGTTACAGCACCACATTCGGTCATGCCCCAAGCGGATATAACTTTAACCCCCAGAGTTTCCCGGGCTTTTTGCACCAATGGACCTGGAATGGGTGCACCGGCACACAGGAAAATCTTTAGTGAATCGACTTTATCATGCTGTTTTGCCACGGTATTGGACAGGTCATTCAGGAATGGGGTCGAGGCCATGGTGAAATTCACCTGATGCTGATGAATCAGATCCACGGCTTTGGACACATCCCATACATCCTGCAACACCACTTTGGTGTTGAGCTGAATCGGCATCATCAGGCCATACATAAAACCGGTCTGATGCGCCATTGGCGAAGCCATGAGAACCACATCATTTTCAGTTAAATGTAGCCGTTCTGCATAAGGCACAATATTGGAAAATAAAGTATTGGCGGTATGCATGACGCCTTTTGGCTCACCGGTCGTGCCTGAGGTAAAGATCAGCTGGGTAATGTCATCGGGCCCAGATTCCAGTCCATCCAGCGCAGCAACTGCTGAAGGATCTTGTTCCAGACCATGATTGAGTAACAGATGATCAAAATTATTCTCGCCTTCCCCATTCACCACAACTACATGCTTCAAGCTATCCAGCTTGTTTTGCAGTTGATTGGCCAACTGTTCATGATTGAAGTTGCGGAACGTTTTAGGTACGACAAAAACTTTGGATTCACCATGTTTGAGCATGAATTCCAGTTCACGTTCACGGAAAATCGGCATGAGTGGATTCAATACAGCGCCGATACGGCTACAAGCCAGGTAAAGCAAGGTAAATTCCCACCAGTTCGGTAGCTGGCAAGACACCACGTCATTTTTCTCTACACCCAGCTGTTTCAGACCCAGCGCAATTTTATTGGTCATGTCCCAAAGTTGCTGATAGCTGAAAGTCTGTTCAGTTTGATTCTCGACCCTAACGCTTACTAACGCTGTTTTGTCCGGATTCTTTTCTACGGCACTACGTAAAAAATCAAGAATCGTTTGATTTAGCCAGTATCCCTGTTTGAGCATGGCCTCTTTTCTGGCCGTGATCAGAACCGCATCGAAATCCATTCGCTTACTCCTCATTATAATTTTAGTTCAGGCTTGTGCTTTATCATTTTAAGCCGGCACAGCCTTACGTCCTGCTTTGTGCCGCGCAATAATGGTTTTCATGATCTGGGCTGTTCCATCACCGATCTGGAAACCGAGTACATCACGCATCCGCTGTTCCATCACACCACGGTCATAACCGGCATGACCAAAAGTCAACAGACATTGATGAATTACATCATAGGCCAGTTTTGGCCCCCACCATTTACACATGCCCGCTTCAGAGGTATGGGGCAGATGATTGTCCTTGAGCCATAAGGTTTGCAGGCAAAGTAAGCGTGCAGCCTCAACCTGAGTTTCGTATTCCGCCAGTGGATGTGAAACTCCCTGAAAAGCAGTCAATGGCTGACCAAAAGCTTCGCGTTGCGCGGCATATTCCCAAGCTTCATCCAGACTGACACGGGTAACTGCCAAAACCTGTAAACCGATCAGAGCACGAGAAAAATCAAAGCCCTGCATCACCTGTACAAAACCTTTATTTTCATCCCCTAGACGGTGATTTACGGGTACGCGAACATTGTCAAAAAAGATTGAACCGCGACCGATCGCACGCTGACCATGACAGTCAAATCGTGTGGTACTGATGCCCGGTAAATTCATCGGAACTAAGAGCGCTGTCACGCCATGCGCACCATCTTCATTGGCGCCAGTGCGACCAAAAACCACCGAAGCATCTGCCTGATCGGCTGCAGAAATCGAAGTTTTTTCGCCATTAATGATATATTCATCGCCATCACGTTCAATCTTTAAACGTAAATTCGCTGCATCAGAACCGCCTCGCGGCTCGGTCAAGGCAATTGAAAAGATAGCCTCGCCTGCAGTGAGTTTTTTCAGCCAGGGTTCAACTACTTCAGGCTGACCATGTTCGGCCAGAATCTGCCCATTTAGGGAAGCAAGCAGGTTGATATAGGAGAAACTTAAATCCGCTTTGGCAATCGCTTCATGGATAATTCCAGCCGCCAGTCTGCCCATGCCCTGACCGCCGTATTGTTCCGGCAGTTCAGGTGCAATAAAGCCCATTTCACCCATCTTTTTGACCAGATCACGGTCAAAGATTCGGCTTTGGTCTCGTTCCAAAAAGCCTGGGGCGATATATTTCTGGGCAAATTTTTCTGCGGTTTCTGCCAAAAACTCGAGTTCTTCAGTGATATAAGGATTCTTTTTCATAGATCAGTCTCCTTATTTGGCATATTTACGGAATTCAGGCTGACGTTTTTCTTTCAGTGCATTGACTCCCTCACGAGACTCTTCAGTATCATAATAAAGTTTCAGCGCATACATCCCCATGCCGGCAATACCGGCCTGATGCGCGGTATCCATATTGAAACTGCGTTTGGCAATTGCAATTGCAGTCGGACTACGCTGACAGATTTCTTCAGCCCAGGTCTGCACTTCGGCATCCAGTTGATCGGCCGGTACGCATTTATTCGCCAGACCTATTTCTACAGCTTCCTGACCAGAATAACGGCGGCACATATACCAGATTTCACGAGCTTTCTTTTCACCTACCACACGTGCTAAAAATGCCGTGCCATAGCCCGGATCAACCGACCCCATTTTTGGACCGACTTGGCCAAAAATGGCTTTGTCTGAACAGATAGTCAAATCACAAATGGTTGCCAGTACATTGCCACCGCCAATCGCATAGCCCTGTACGCGTGCAATTACCGGTTTAGGCACATCACGGATGGCGGTATGTAATTCTTCCATCGGCAAGCCAATCGTTCCGCGACCATCATAATTGCCATCATGCGCGGACTGGTCACCACCGGTACAAAAAGCTTTCTCACCGGCTCCTGCTAAGACAATCGCACCTACATTGCGGTCATAACCTGCTTTATTTAACGCCTTGATCAGTTCGTCACAGGTGGTACCACGGAAGGCATTCATTTTTTCTGGACGGTTAATTGTGATCCAGGCTACACCGTTTTTAACTTCATATAAGATATCTTCAAAATTCATTTTCATAACTTCCTGTACTATTTTTATCGATCTGGTTTTTTTCTTGAAAACAATTATGGGTTGATGTGCTTTTCACTTAAC
>NZ_JBAPXX010000041.1:0-1580 GCF_049284435.1 Acinetobacter sp.
GTATTGGGTGGGGGCAGCTTTGGTACTGCAATGGCCAATACTGCAGTGCGTAATGGTTGCAATACCATGATCTGGATTCGTGATGAAGCAGTTGCGGCAGATATTAATGCGACCCATATCAATAAACGCTATTTGTCAGATTTCCAGTTAGAAGAAAATCTGCTGGCGGTGTCAGACCTGGAACAGGCTGTGCGTGATCGCGATATTATTTTAGTCGCTATTCCGAGCCATTCTTTCCGGGATGTCTTGCAGCAAATCAAACCTTTTATTACGTCGCAAGCCGTGATCTCGCTGACCAAGGGCATTGAAGCCAAAACTTTTAGTTTCATGAGCGATATTATTCGTGAAGTGTTGCCTGAAGTGCCTTATGGCGTGTTATCAGGACCGAATTTGGCTAAAGAAATTGTGGCAGGACAGCCGGCAGGAACCGTGATTGCCAGCCAGTCCGAGCTGGTGCGTTATGCGGTACAACAAGCCCTACATAGTGCCTTGTTCCGCGTATTCGCCAGTGATGATGTGCATGGGGTAGAACTTGGCGGCGCATTAAAAAATATCTATGCTGTCGCGATGGGCATGGCCGCTGCGTATAACGTGGGTGAAAATACCAAGAGTATGATTTTGACCCGTGCCTTGGCCGAAATGAGCCGTTTTGCGGTGAAACTCGGTGCCAATCCGCTGACCTTTCTTGGGCTTTCAGGTGTGGGTGATTTATTTGCAACCTGTAGCAGTCCGCTCAGCCGTAATTATCAGGTGGGTTATGCACTTGGCAAAGGTAAAACCTTGGAGCAGGCAACGACTGAATTGGGGCAAACGGCAGAAGGGATTAATACCATTGTGCAGGTCAAGGCACGTTCGGAAGAGCTCGATGTATATATGCCGATTACCTCGGCCTTGTATGATGTGATTTTTGAAGGTGCGCCACCACTCAATATTGCCTTGTCATTGATGAAAAACGGTCATCGCAGTGATGTCGAATTTGTCTTGCCACATCATCAAGTCTGATCTATAACACAAGGACTGTCTGCGAATTGTCATATCAGCGGGTTAACATGCAGGCAAAAGAATATAAGGAAATCAAATGCAACTGACTTTAGTTCGACATGGCGAGGCCGCACCACCGGTCAATAGTAATGACACCAAGCGACCTTTAACGGAACGTGGCCACCAACAGGCTGAACAAACTGCACAGTTCTTAAAGGATCTGATTAAGCCTGAAGTCTTTGTGGTCAGTCCGTTATTGCGTGCGCAGGAAACTCTGGCACATTTGCAGCAGTATTTTAAAGATGTGCCGGTGGTGATCTGTAATACCATCAAACCGGATGATGATGCCAAGGTTGCAGTGGAATGGTTGTCGCAACTTCCGTATGAGTCGATTGTAGTGGTATGCCATATGAATGTGGTGGCACATATGTCTTCCATTCTGCTGGCTGAATCTTTTCATCCTTATGCATTGGCAGAAGCACGTATTTATGATCAGGCAGTGATTGCCCCTGGCTTATCCACACAGATAAAAAACTTTATTCCTACACTATAAAAAATTAATTAAAACGGCAGAACACAATCAATGTTGTATTTATGGA
>NZ_JBAPXX010000042.1:0-24468 GCF_049284435.1 Acinetobacter sp.
ACATCAGTGACAGAATATCCACGTTCAGTAATCAATTTAACAGCTTCATCTTTAAATTCTGGGGTATATCGTTGTCCACTCATAAGGTTCTCTCCTATGCAAAAAGAATAGACTAAATTTGTCTAGGAGAGTGGTGGCAGTCCATATCTAACTAAAGAGTGTCTACAAAATCGGTGGCTATTCAGTGATCATTAATCTTTAGCTAGGCATTGTTGTAGATCTGAGGATGATTCTATTAATAACGTATAAACACCTATATAAAAAACCCCGGAAATATACCGAGGTTTCTTTATCTTCCACACTATTTTATCCTCTCGACAAGTTACTCGAAGACATTATCCTATCTTGTAAGAAACTCGCGCAGGAGGATTAGCTTAACGCACAACATTGGTATGATGATCTGTATGGTGTACTGTTTTTCCAAGCTTCGTTCCTGTATAGATCAGGTACAATGCCGACAAACCAACCAATACATAAATAATTCGAGATAAGGCGCTCATATCACCAAAGATCGCAGCGACCAAATTAAAATCGAATGCACCAATTAAGCCCCAATTGATGCCACCAATGATTGTTAAAGCATAAGCAATCCAGTCAATCGTATTTAATCTCATAAGTGTTCTCCTGCTCTTATTTAAGTTTATTTAAGGATCAGAGAAAGTATGAGAATCTCAGCGCATTTAATATGTTGTTTTGATGCTAAAAACGGATTTTCTGTGTTGACTTCCTGTCAATTTTTAAGCTGTAAATTTTACTTAGGTTAGTTTTATTTGACTTGTTCGATATAAACGTAAGCTAAATTACTTTTTGATCGATGCAATATAGCTAGGAATTCTTGTTTAAAACGGCATAGAAATGTCATATAAAAAGCCGATCTCGCGATCGGCTTTCTGTATTTTTTCTCAAATTAAGCAGCGCGGGATTTCGCCATTAACGCTTCAATCTCTTCTACCGTTTTGACAACTTTCGCAGTTAAAACCAGCGGACCATTTGCAGTGGCCACCACATCATCTTCAATCCTGATGCCAATTCCACGCCATTTGGAATCCACTGTTTCATCATCAGGCGCGATGTAGAGACCCGGCTCAACAGTCACAACCATGCCCTCTTCATACGAGCGCCATTCACCATCAACCTTATAAGCACCGACATCATGCACATCCATACCGAGCCAATGTCCCGTACCATGCATGTAGAACTGACGGAAAGCTTCTTTTTCTATAATGTCGTCGATATTACCCTGCATCAAGCCAAGATCGAGCAAGCCCTGCACCAAAATACGCACTGCAACATTGTGCGGTTCTTTATACGAGTTACCAATTTGCACGGCATTGATCGCAGCGATTTGAGCATCCAGTACTACGTTATATAAGGCTTTCTGTTCCGGACTGAATTTACCATTCACCGGAAAGGTACGGGTAATGTCTGAAGCATAGAACTGATATTCAGCTGCAGCATCAATCAGGACCAAATCGCCATCTTTCAATTCTTTGTCATTTTCTACATAATGCAGGATGCAGGCATTCTGACCGCCACCGACAATACTGTTGTAGGCCGGAACACCGCCATTTTTGCCAAAGATATAATTCAGCTCGGCTTCCAGCGCATATTCCATCATGCCCGGACGTACTGCTAGCATCGCTTGAGTATGTGCATCAGCAGAAATATCAGAAGCAATCTGCATCAGTTCAATTTCATTTGCATCTTTATGCAGACGCATTTCATCGACAATACGGTCCAGCTGAATTACTTGCGCTGGCGCAGAAGTACCACGACGGCTTTCACCACTTGCAGTTGCAATCCATTTGGCGACACGCGCATCAAACTCTGCATGCTGTCCAATGCGATAAAATAACTGATCTTTATTTTGCAACTTTTCTAAAATTTCTTCATCCAGCAGATCAATCGCATAGGCTTCATCTGCATCATAATCCTGAATAGCCCCGTCAATACCCGCGCGGTAGCCGTTCCAGATTTCCATTTCCCGGTTACGTTCACGACAGAACAAACTGTAACTATAGCCTTCTTCTTCAGTGTCAAAGGTTTCAATCACAGCCACAGCTTCAGGTTCCGCAAATCCGGTTAAATAGAAGAAACTACTGTCTGCGCGGTATTTATAATCTGCATCACGGTTACGCATGGCTACCGGACTGGTCGCGATAATAGCGATACTGCGTAAACCGATTTCCCCTGCGAGGATTGCGCGACGTTCCTCAAAAACTGCCTGTGTCAATTTCTTCATTACACCTTACTTCTTATCGATCAATACTTTTATTTAGAATATAGTCTTGAAATCAGACTATAGATTTCACTGTAAACAGCAAAATATATGCCTGATTTCAAGCAGGTGATGACTCACCTCAGCATTTCATCAGCTTGGACGTTTAGGTGAGAAAATCTCGACCACACTTTGCGCTTCTGTAGCAGCGGCTTTAGGCTGATTTTTTTGACTAAATTGCTGTAAGAGTGGCGTTTCTTCAACTTCTACCTTTTTACGCCCTAAAGACAGGCTGACAGGAATCAGACGTACAAATTCGTACAATTCCTGATAGCTTTCTTCACCTTCGGCATCATCGTCCGAATCTTCAAATTCAACTGCGGCTACATCTTGTAAATGTTCAATCAGTTCAACTTCATCCTGACGGATATGTCCTGAAGCCAGTCCGAAACCTAAGACCACGCCGGCACACCAGTCCGCCAGAGCCTGTACGCGTTCTGAAAGCACATGCTCATCATCAGGCAGCAAAGGTAAATAATCCAGCTCATCTTCAGACAGTGCATGGAACACATCTTCAGCTTCGCCCGTCAATAACTCTAATGCTTCGGCATCCAGTTCAGGTACATCCAGTGTTTCTAAAATCTGTAACCACTCTTCACTGCTTGGCGCCTGGATGACACAAACAATGCCAGTTAGCAAACCATGTAGTTCGCTAGGGCTAGAAATTTCCTCAATTGAAGAAAAATTGCGGTGCCATTCGGTCCAACCTGAAATATCGTCTTGCATTCGTTTATCCAATCTTTATACTGCTTATATATTACCTTTGTTTGCAACACTGTGCGACCTCGATATGTTAGAAGAATTACAGCGTCTACAAGTGCAGATCGGCGTGTTAAAAACGCGACTTGCACGGCTTGAAAGTGAAAATTCCAGTTTGCGCGAAGAGCAAGACTCTTCAATGATGCAACATCAACAGCAAATTGAACAAAAAAACAGCGTGATTGCGCAAAAACAACAAGAAAATGAAAATCTGACAGAACAATTGACGGATTCTCGTGCCCAATTTCAACTGCTTAATAATGATGCAACTGCACTGGCAGACCGTTATGGCCGTCTGGAAAAAAGCTGTACCGACCTGAAAAACCGTTTTCAGGAAATTCTGGCTGAACGAAATGAACTGCGCGTGGTTAAGGAAAAGATGATCATTGAACAGCGTCATGCCCAGCAGGAAATTCAGCGTCTGACTCAGGAATCTGAACGTTTAACCCAGAAAAATGAAAATGCCAAAGCCAAGGTTGAAGCGATTATTCAACGTCTGGCGATTCTCGGTACTGCGCAGGATCATCATGCACAGGAAATTCAACAACTGGCCCATCCGACTGAAGCGACTGAGGAAGCCTCATCATGAGTGAACAAATTGCAATTGATCTCAGAGTATTGGGGCATAGTTTCCGTTTGGCCTCCACTCCTGACAAGCAGGAAGAATTAGAGCGCGCGGCACAGTTATTGAATGAGAAATACGATGAATTTCGTCGTAAAGCACCACGCATGGAACCTAGCAAGCTGATTATTATGGTGGCACTTGAGCTGATGCAGGAGGTCTTGAATATGAACAGATCACTGCAACAATATGCGCATTGCGAGCGTTTGTTACAAACTATTTTAGAAGAAGTTGAAGAACTGACTGAATAATCTCGAATTCTGTTTAAACTTCGGACATTCGACCGAACTGTTTACAGTTCATGAACAGCATAGAGTTGCCACACTGGGATTATTGTTTATAATTAACTTAACTCTGAGGTGTTCGCCAGCGGGTCTATTCCCCTGCCGATACTAACACTTATGGGTGTGTTCTGTATATTTAGAGTGTATGCCCATCTCCGTATGGGAAACCCAGCAAGTATACGTCGCATCCTCCTTGAACTCATCGGGTTCAGGGTAACGACACATGCAGCGGCATCTTCGGAGTACTTCAATTTCTTTTTCAAAATATAATTATAATTTTTCCTGAATTTCCTCTTATTTTAATTTTGTAGTATTTCTCTCGGACATTCCTCTAGATTCATTTTATCGATGTATTCATCATCTGGAATGCGAAAAAAATATTTAACTATAAAAAATATAGAGCTTAAATTGCTTTAAGTTAAATAAAGATGAAAAAAGCTTTTTAGTAACTCACTCCTCTATTTTTTAGGCGATTTTGTCCCGATATAAAGTATGCATCGCCCAGATTGCAGCAGGAATCCAGCCTAAAATCGAAATCTGAAGTATTAAGCACACTGTCGCTTCGGCTGGTCGATGAAGGGTCATAAATAATGACCAAGGGAAGATAAATGCAATAATTGATTTCATTTTTAAAATCCTCTTTTGCCATGTTGTAAATTCTTATATCCAGTTTTGATTGGCACTTAAAACTAACACTAAGATTTTTATATTTTTAATAGGATTAGCATAATCTCTGTACATGCTGTAATCACGCTTAAAAATATCCTGAAAGCCTAATTCAGCCAGCTTAAATGAAGCTTAAAAATTATTTTAAATCCGCTAGTCTTTGCATATTTTCAATCAAAGTATTGACATTTGAATGAAAATTCTTTGCTTCAACCTTGCTATCCAACAGGTCTAGATCTGAATAAAACCCTGAATCCTTAGACCTTTATTTACTTACTGCAGCTGGTCTACTCAAGGGTGATACTCGCCAGATCACATCACCGACATCATCAGCAACCAAAATGGCGCCTGAGGAATCTACCGCCACACCGACCGGTCGCCCATATGCATCGCCTTGATCGCTTAAGAATCCAGTCAAAATATCTTGAGGCGGGCTCATCGGTTGTCCATTTTGAAAGGGAACAAAAATCACTTTATAGCCACTATGCGGTTTGCGGTTCCATGAACCATGCTGGCCAATCAGCGCCCCATTTCGATATTGAGACATCAGATCTGCCCTATAGAAGGCCAAGCCCAATGATGCAGTATGATTGCCCAATGCATAATCCGGTGGAATTGCCCGCGCAACTAAAGCAGGGTTTTGCGGTTTGACCCGGGTATCTACATGTTGGCCATAATAACTATAGGGCCAACCATAAAAAGCGCCTTCTTTGACAGAGGTCAGGTAATCAGGAACCAGATCATTGCCGAGCTCATCACGTTCATTCACCACCGTCCAAAGTGTGCTGCTCTGGGGTTGCCAATCCATGCCATTCGGATTACGCAATCCGGTGGCAAAAGGTCGCGCTTGAGCACTGGCTATGTCAAATTCCATGATCAGTGCCCGGCCCTGCTCTTGATCCAAGCCATTTTCAGCGACATTGCTGTTAGAACCCACCGTGATATAGAGTTTGCTGCCGGCAGGATTAGCAATGACATTTTTGGTCCAGTGATGATTTAAACGACCTGCCGGTAAATCCAGTACCTTGATGCCTGCTGCTGTAATTTGAGTCGCACTGTTCTGATAAGGAAAGCGCATCAGGGCATCAGTATTCGCCACATACAACATATTACCGACTAGCGCCATGCCAAATGGAGAATTGAGATTCTGTAAAAATACGGTTTTTTGTTCAGCCACTCCATCTCCATTGCTGTCCCGAAGTAGACTGATACGGTTGGCACTGGGATGCGATGAACCTGCACGTTGCATCACCCATTCCATGATTTTGCCTTTGATCCCTTTGCTATCATCTGGCTTGGGCGGTGCATCCGTTTCAGCCACCAGCACATCACCATTCGGCAATACATATAGCCAGCGCGGATGCTGCAATCCCTTAGCAAATGCCTGAACTTTTAAACCTTTTGCTGGTGTCGGCATTTTACCTTCAGGCCAACCTTTGGCGGGCGCAATATTGACTGTAGGCAGCAAGCTTGATTTTGGTTTGGGCAAATGTGGCTGGGAACCATAACTGTCATTGATAGGCGACTTGGAAGGCATGGTACATCCAGTCATGGTTAGGAGAAGTGCACAGCTGGCACCCGTAAGTAAAAGTTGAATAGGCTGATGAAGCATTTTTATCTCTTGTTATTATCATCCTCAACTTACTTTAAAAAACAATTTGAGATGCCACTAGCGGGTTCTTGTTTTTTCTGGTTATGAATTGGTTATCAATTTTGAGTCAGGTCTGATGTTTTTCTTATTGTAAAAAGCAGTTTATATCTTTAAATGAACTAATGCCAAGCCATCCAGTCTGTTCTTAGCGTAATTTCTAAAGTTCGCTCCATTATTTGATCGAGGCTGGATTTCTTAAAGCTCATGCATCATGAGTAGCTTATGCAGGACGACAGGACAACATTTCTAGTGTGATTTTTTTCACCTCATTACGACTGTGTCGGATATGGGCATCTAATATAGAGACACAAAACGCTGCATCTTGTGCAAGTAATCCCCTTAAAATTTTTTGATGCTCGGCATAGGTCGCTGTAACCCGATAATCCTTGGAAAAATCCAGACGGCGTATGATGCGAATTTTCTCGCTGATCTCACTGTGAATTTTCGCCATTTCTGCATTGCCGGCTGCAAATACCAAATGACAATGAAATGCTTCATCTTGTGCGGATAACTGTCTGAGATCATAGACATACTGTTCTGGTTGAATACACCAGGTTTGAATCAAAATTTCCAGAGCAGCTTTCAACTGATCTTCATGCATCTGACAAAGTTGTTCGACTGCATAACATTCCAGCAAAATTCGCAGATCATATAACTCTTCATAGGCTTTAAAATTCAGCGGCCTGACCTGCCAACCACTTCTAAACTGAACCTCGACATAGCCTTCCTGCTGCAAACGATACAAAGCTTGCCGAATAGGTGTACGGCTTACAGCATAACTTTCAGCAATTTCCGATTCGGTAAACCGTTCTCCCGGCATCAGCTTAAAGTCAAAAATGTCATTTTTAATTTGCTGAAAAACCAGCTCAGACAGATTGTCTGAGCTTTTTCCTGTCGCTTTAGTGGCCGGATTGCGGACAAGTGTCATAGGTTGAATCCATTACTCCATATAGACCAGTGGCTCACCGCTATGCACGGTCTGACCCGAACGGCAGATAATCGCTTTAACGATGCCATCATCGTCAGCATAGACCGGCAACTCCATTTTCATTGCTTCAATGATGGCCACCGTGTCGCCTTTTTTCACAATCTGCCCAGCTTCTACAAAAATCTTCCAGATATTGCCGGTCATAGAGGCGTTGAGAGGAACATACTGGCTGTAATCGGTATCATCTTGCACCACTTCTATTTCTACAGGTGCATCAAAATCGTCTTTCCAGCGTTCCACCTCGGCACAAAAAGCAGCTTGCTGCTGTGCTTTAAAAGCGGCAATACTATCCTGTTCTGCAGCAAGGAAATCCTGATATGCTGCAAAGTCAAACTCGCATTCCTCAATTTTAATTTCTGCCAGACCATGGGCGAAATCAGCACGGAACTGATCCAGTTCGGCCTCAGTGACCTCGTAATATTTAATCTGGTCAAAAAAGCGTAAAAACCATTGCTGATCGCCAAACTGCTTGTTCTTTTTAAACTTGTTCCAGATCGGCACGGTACGGCCAATCAATTGATAACCACCCGGCGAGTCCATGCCGTAAATGCACATATACATGCCGCCAATCCCGACTGTGCCTTCAGCGGTAAAGGTACGTGCCGGATTATATTTGGAACTGAGTAAGCGGTGCCGCGGATCAATCGGCACTGCACAAGGTGCTGTCAGATACACATCTCCTAGCCCCAAAACCAGATAATTGGCATCAAAAATGATGTCCTTGACCTGTTGGCGGTGAATTAAACCATTAATACGCTGAATAAAATCGACATTATTCGGTAGCCATGGGGCTTTGGCACAGACACTTTCCTGATAACGCTCAACCGCCCCCAGAGTCGCTGAGTCCTCAAAGGCCATGGGTAAATGGATAATTCTTGAAGGTATTTTAATGTCACGTAAATCGCCCATCTGTTCTTCAAGACCAAGCAGGAAGTGAATCAGTTGCTGCTGGCTACACTGCAGACCATCATATTTAATCTGCAAGGATCGCACACCAGGTGACAATTCCAAGATACCGTCAAGATCAGCTTCACGGATCAGTTGCATCAAGCGGTGTACGCGCAGGCGCAGGGCCAAATCCAGTACGTTATCGCCATATTCCAGCAAAATATAACTGTCACCTGCCTGACGATATACAGCTTTTGGTGCATCTGGTGTGGCTTCACGCAATGCCAGGATACTTTCTGCCTGAACTGCAACGATTTCAGCCTCGTGGGTCATCTCTCCCTTGGCAAAGTTTTGGAGGGTTTGAATTTGCTGCCGCTCCAGCGCATTGGCCTGCTCTACCGAGATTGGATAGAAGCTAATCGTGTCATCGGCTTTCAGTTGACCAATTTTCCAGAGTTCAGCTTTGGCAATGGTCACCGGACAGACAAAGCCCCCCAGGCTCGGACCATCTTTGGCAAGGATTACGGGGAAATCACCGGTAAAGTTGATTGCACCAATGGCATATTCACAGTCATGTACATTGGATGGATGCAGACCCGCTTCACCGCCATTTTCACGCGCCCAGCTTGGCGTCGGTCCGGTTAAACGGATACCTAACCGGTTCGAGTTAAAATGCACTTTCCAGCTTGACGCGAAAAACTCCTCAATATATTCAGCTTTAAAGAAATCAGGTGCTCCATGCGGACCATAGAGCACACCAATTTTCCATTCCTTGCCATAACTTGGAATCAGAGCTGTTGCCAAAGCTTCAGGTTCTGCAATCGCTAAAGGTAGACCATCGGCAGGCAGCTCAGGATTCACCATCTTAATCATGTCGCCAGCACGTAATACTCGGCCTGCATGTCCACCAAAATCACCTAAAGCAAAGGTAGAACGGCTACCCAGATATTCCGGTACATTCAGACCATTTCGTACGGCTAGGTAGGTCCGGCAGCCGGATTCAACCTGTCCGATTTTTAGGGTTTGCCCTGCTTTTACCTGAATAGGCTGCCAGAAATTTACTGCTTCATCATCCAGAATTACCGGACAAGGTGCGCCAGTTAAAGCAATGATATTGTCTGTATGAAACTTGAGGGTCGGACCTTGCAGGGTAAATTCGAACCCGGCGGCTGCCTCGGCATTCCCGACAATTTTATTGGCCAGCCGGAAGGCATAATCATCCATTGGGCCTGAAGGCGGTACACCAATATCCCAATACCCGACACGACCCGGATAATCCTGAATCGAACTTTGCGTACCCGGCTGAATTACCTCAATCACATTCGGCACATATTTGAAATCATCCAGCATGCGTGTCCAGATCTGCATTTGCTCAAAACGTGGATCTGAAATAACAGTATGCACATAATCCAGATTGGTACTAATCCCATTTAGGCGGGTTTCAGCCAGTGCCGCTTTAAGAGCCGTAATCGCAGTTTCACGATCTTCAGCATGCACAATAATCTTGGCAATCATCGGGTCAAAGTATTGGGAAATTTCAGTTCCGGTACTCACCCAGGTATCAACCCGGACATTTTCCGGAAAAAAGACATCGGTCAAAATCCCTGGACTCGGCTGGAAGTTCTTGACTGGATCTTCGGCATAGATTCGTACTTCAATCGCTGCACCCTGAGGCTGAATACTGCTTAGATGCTTCCAATCCAAAGTATCGCCTGCTGCGATTTTCAACATGCATTCAATCAGGTCTAAACCGGTCACCATTTCAGTGACAGGATGTTCCACCTGCAAACGGGTATTCACTTCAAGGAAATAAAACTCGTCACGTGCTGCATCATAAATAAACTCAACCGTACCGGCACTGCGATATTTCACCGATTTGCCCAGTTCAACTGCCGCCTGATGCAGTTTTTGTCGCGTCGCTTCAGGTAAATGAGCCGCTGGCGTTTCTTCAACAACTTTCTGATTACGGCGCTGTAATGAACAATCCCGTTCACCCAAGGCCACAACCTGTCCCTGTCCATCTCCAAAAATCTGAACTTCGACATGACGGGCTTTATCCACAAAGCATTCCAAAAATACCCCGGCATCTTTAAAGAACTGCTCGCCCAAACGTTTTACACTTTCATATGCCTCCTGCAGTGCCTCGGCATCATCACAACGGGTCAAGCCAATCCCGCCGCCGCCTGCAGTGCTTTTTAGCATAATCGGATAGCCAATTTTTTCAGCTTCAGTTAAGGCTTCATCCAAACTATTCAACAGACCAGTACCGGGAGTCATCGGTACATTGGCAGCTGCGGCAAGTTCACGCGCCCTGTGTTTTAAGCCGAATTCCAGAATCTGCTCCGGTGTTGGCCCCATAAAGGCAATATTATTTTCTTCGCAGGCACGCGCAAAATCAGCACTTTCTGAAAGGAAACCATAACCGGGGAAAATTGCTTCAGCCCCAGTATTCTTGGCTGCAACAATCAACTTTTCAATACTTAAATAGGTCTCGCTTGGTTTGGCACCTTCTAAGGACACTGCAATATCTGCATCAATCACATGCTGTGCATAACGGTCCGTTTCTGAATAGACGACTATACTGGTTACGCCCATTTTTTTTAATGTGCGAATGGCACGAACGGCAATTTCGCCGCGGTTTGCAATCAGTACAGTCTTAAACATATGAATCCCCTATTATTTTATCTATTTTTTGAATCTGCTGAATGGATCTGTTTCATTTTTTTCTGATTCAGCTGCTGCATATAAACCCGCTATCGACTATGTTCGCTGCTCTCTGTCGTAGCCTTTGATGCATACCGTCCGCAAATACAGCTTTTTAAATGCATCGATTTTTGCTTGAAGAGGTGCAGCAGTCGCAACTGAAATCCAGATAAGTTCACCCACCTCAACATGGGTAGTGCGTTGAGCAAGATGATTCAGTGCAAGCTGTTTTTCCTGATGGACATCGCGCCACTTTCGGACTGTCCAGCCGATCATTTTCTGATGAAGCATTCTGTATCCAATCTTGTATCCAAGTTTGAATACAGTTATGCAGAACTTATGCCAGTTTAATTTTTTATATTATTTTCAATATTTTAATAAAATTTAAGATATATAAATTGGGGAAAATTTCATTGGATGGTTGTTTTTGGTTCAGCCTGTTTTCAATTCAGTGCAAAAATTATTCTGGAACTCATATTGCATGATCTGCATCATTTCAACTTTTGCAATGCTGATATAAAAGCCCATCTGTTGATGAGCTTTTAAGTGAACTATTCTATTTATAGTTTAGGGAAGTAATAAAAATTGAGTGTATTAAATACCTGAATTGAAAAGTTTGAATCAGCGTGCATTTGTCATTGCGATAATTCATTACTTCACAGGAATCATTAAGTGCTGATAAGGCGTCCCAGACCACATGACATAGGGTACAGCGGTATCCGGTTGCGTATGTTTAGGATACATATCATAGAAACGAGCTTCAGCACCGACGATCATGACATGGGGACCCGTTTTGACCCAATGATTGCCCGCACTAGGCTTCTTGGCATAGGGATCGACATTACTGGCATCCGTGCCGCCTGCCAGCATATACATGAAGCCTACTTTTCCGACTGTGGGCGGCTTATTCCCCATCCAGGCTTCTACCCATTCTAGAGCGGCCTGATCCATACACATTGGGTCTGGACCCGGAGTGGTCGGATTATCCGGCATACAGGTAAAACCATTATTGCCTTTGCGCAAGGTACGCATTTTGCCATCTGCACCGACAGCGACAATCGTGGCCGCAGCAGCTACTTTTTTAGGTGCGGCAGTCATGGCACTTGCAATGGCTTTCTTATCGGCGGCAGAGGAAGCTGCGCCTAAGCTGGCTTTGCCCGACATGGGCGGTTCAACGGCTAAAGCGGCAGGTGCAGACAGCGCGACCCATCCCGCCATAAGCAGTAATTGAGGAAAATTCATGGCACATTCTCCTTGAATCATCATGAAGAAATTGGGTTTAAGTTCAGATCAAGTTGGATTAATCTGTAATTTTTGTAACGTATCCTTATAGAGTTGAGGGATAATTTGAGTTGATCAAAAGAAAGGAGAAGATTTAACTGTTGCAGTGAAATTGCGCTACACAGCAATATCAACTGCAATGAAAGATAATATCTTTGGCGCTTAACCACGAAATGCCGCTTCGATCACGGAGATGTCAATTTTTTTCATGGTCATCATCGCATTAAATGCGCGCTTGGCCGCAGCACGGTCAGAACTGTTACAGGCATTGATCAGAACCACTGGCGTAATTTGCCAGGAAATGGCCCACTTGTCTTTACACCAGCCACACTCGCTTTCCTGACCGCCATTGCCAACAATGGCATTCCAGTATCGGTCTGTTTCTTCCTGGTCTTCAGTCGCCACCTGAAATGAAAATGCTTCGTTGTGTTGAAAGTCAGGGCCACCATTCAGTCCAATGCAGGCAACGCCCATCACCGTAAATTCGACGGTGATAACATCGCCTTCTTTTCCGGAGGGATAATCTCCTGGTGCAAGGTTGATCGCGTCAATGGAGGAGTCTGGAAAGGTTTCTGCATAAAATCGTGCTGCACCTTCGGCATCGTCATCGTACCAAAGGCAGATGGTGTTCTTCGCAATATTCATCATGTTCAATCTCCATTGATTTAGGTCTTACGCGCTCTGCCTAAGTACAATGTGTCTCATATATCAGTCGAGAATAGTCATATGATCCCTTGTCTATCTTTCACCAAAAAACAGAATAAACCTATTTTAGAATTGTATTTTTATTGATCGAAAGCTGTTTCAAAGTGCTTAAACTGATGCGTTTCCAGAGTTTGTCACTGAACGATGGATTGCTTGGAAAATCGTGAATCAACTAGATTGAATATCCCTTCTCATGACAATTTAAAAACCAGTGATGCAACAGCTTTTTAGTTTTTGAACTTTGAGAATGACGGCAAAATTAGCCGAATTTAAATAAGCAGATACGGAATAATATAAAATTGCAGCTCATAATTATTTTTTACTTTTCAAGAATTCCCACTTAGACTAGAGCACAATTTTGTTGCATATGCTTTTGCCCTATGACCATTCATGAATTAAGAAGATACCTTCGTAAAACGCGTCGTCATCTCTCTAAATTTGAGCAAAGGCAGTCCGCACAAAAAGTCCTAAACCGTCTGATCCGCAGTCCAGAATTTATTCATGCCCAACGTATTGGCTTGTATTTGCATGCTTTTGGGGAGATTCAGACTCAGGCGATTATTGAACGCTGCTTTAAACTGGGCAAACAGGTGTATCTCCCTGCAATTTGCGACATGAATCAGCAGCTGGTCTGGATTCGGATCAGTCAGCATCAATATCATAACAAGCGCTTTGCCCATCATCGGCTGGGTATGCGAGAGCCCATGAGCACCCGTGGTGTGCATGTTTCCAAACTGGATTTATTGCTCATGCCGCTACTGGCCTGTGATACTTCGGGCACACGGATTGGTATGGGCGGCGGTTTTTATGATCGTACCTTGGCATCTGCGCCCGGGCGTCCGTTCCGTCTGGGTCTGGCGCATGACTTTCAACTACTGGCACAGCCGTTAAAACGTGAAACATGGGATCAGCCCCTTGATGCCTTAATCACCCCGACAATTTTTATAAAGTTCAAACGTTAATTTTGCAATTTTACCCTTACTAACTACTTTAAAATCACATAATTAGTCATTTTTTATACAATTTAATCTTAACTGCCCTTGTATTTTTAAAATTACCCATCACTATTAAAAACATGGCAACACCGTTGTCACTCATTAGGAGTGCTCATGTCTGAAATTATTATGAATCAAGAAACCTTAGAGCCTCAGGTTCCAAGTGTACTACCCCTTTTAGCGCTGCGTGATGTGGTGGTTTATCCGCACATGCAAATTGCGCTGTTTGTCGGTCGTGAAAAATCGATCAATGCAGTTGATGTGGCTCGTAACAGTGACAATCTAGTATTTGTGGTTGCGCAAAAAGATTCGCTTACAGAAGAAATTGATCACGACAATTTATATCAATACGGTACTGTCGCGAAGATTGTGCAAGTTGTGAATCATGAAAATGATGAAAACTGTATCAAAGTCCTGATTGAAGGACTGCATCGTGCCAAGCTGAAAACCATCATTGACGAAAATGAGTATCTGACAGCAGAGTATGAACTCAGCCCAATGACGGTTACGGTTGATGAAGACACCCAAGCCGTACGCTTGCAAGAATTACGTGCGCTTTTCGCTCAATATGCAGAAGCGAAGCTACGTAATGCGCGTGAACTGATCACCGCAGCCAACAAAATTGAAGACCTGTTACAGTTATTATTCTTTGTAGCAACCCGTGTTCCATTGAATATTGATGTCAAACAGAAATTCCTGGAACAGGACGAATTCGAAGCACATCTGACTGAGCTGATGACCTATCTATTGCAGCAATCTGAAGAACAGCAGATTGAGCAGACCCTGCATGATTCGGTGAAACGTCAGATGGAAAAAAACCAGCGCGAATACTTCCTGAATGAAAAAATGAAAGTCATTCAGCGTGAGCTTTCTGATATGAACGGCGGCGCGGAAGATGATGTTGCTGAAATTGAAAAACGTCTTGCTGAAGCAGATCTGCCTGAGCATGTACGCAAGAAAGCTGAAAACGAATTCCGTAAACTGAAAGCGATGCAGCCTGCTTCAAGTGAAGCAGCAGTCGTTCGCAACTATCTGGAAGTCATTCTGGATACACCGTGGAATAAAGCCAGCAAAGTCAGCATTAACCTGAACAAGGCACAGGAAATTCTGGATGCAGATCACTATGGTCTGGACGATGTCAAAGACCGTATTGTGGAATATCTTGCGGTTCAATCGCGTGTAAAAAAACTGCGTGGCCCGATCCTATGCTTAGTCGGTCCTCCAGGTGTAGGTAAAACTTCACTCGGTGAATCGATTGCCAAAGCAACAGGTCGTGAGTTTGTGCGTATGGCCTTGGGTGGTGTACGTGACGAAGCAGAAATTCGTGGTCATCGTCGTACTTATATCGGTGCGATGCCAGGTAAAATCGTGCAGTCATTGACTAAAGTGGGCGTAAAAAACCCGTTGTTCCTGCTCGATGAAATCGACAAGATGGCACAAGACTACCGTGGCGATCCGGCCTCTGCGATGCTCGAAGTCCTCGATCCATCACAGAACAACAAGTTCAGTGATCACTATCTGGATTTAGATCTGGATCTGTCTGAAGTAATGTTTATCTGTACTGCGAACAGCATGAACATTCCTGAAGCCTTGCTGGATCGGATGGAAGTGATTCGTCTTCCAGGTTATACCGAAGAAGAGAAAGTCAATATTGCTGACCGCTACCTGGTACCAAAAGCCATTAAAAATAATGGTTTGCGTGCTAAAGAGTTAACTGTGCATGAAGAAGCGATTCGTGACATCGTGCGTCGTTATACCCGTGAAGCGGGTGTACGTAGTCTTGAACGTGAAGTATCCAAAATTGCACGTAAAGTGGTAAAAGAAGCAGTCAGCAAGAAAGCCAAAAACCTTCATATTGAAGTTAATGCAGGCAATCTTCCAGACTACTTGGGTCCACATAAATTTGACTACGGTATGGCGGAAGAAGAAGCACAGATCGGCCGTGTCAATGGTCTGGCCTGGACTTCGGTTGGTGGCGAATTGTTGACCATTGAGGTTGCGGCAGTTCCGGGTAAAGGTAAGTTCATTACCACCGGTTCTTTAGGCGATGTTATGAAAGAATCGATTACCGCTGCGATGACTGTGGTACGTACCCGCGCAGATGAGCTTGGCATCGAAGCCTCGCGCTTTGAAGAAACCGATGTTCATGTGCATTTGCCGGAAGGTGCGACACCAAAAGATGGTCCATCAGCAGGTTTGGCACTCACTACGGCGCTGGTCTCTGCGTTTACTGGTATCCCGATTCGTCCGGATATCGCGATGACAGGTGAAACCAGTCTGGGCGGCCGTGCACTGCGTATCGGCGGTTTAAAAGAAAAACTGCTTGCAGCCCATCGTGGTGGCATCAAGCTGGTGTTCATTCCACAGGAAAACGTACGTGACCTGGCGGAAATTCCAGAAAATGTGAAAGAAGGTTTAGAAATCAAAGCAGTGAAATCGATTGATGAGATTTTACCGCTGGCATTGACCTCTTTGCCAAAAGCTCTGGTTAAAGCACCTATTGTGAAAACCAAAGAAGAAGCGAAAGCAGCGCGTCATTAAGACTTGATACTTCATATCAAAACCTTGCTTCGGCAGGGTTTTTTATTGAGTTATTAAATAAAACAACTGAATTATGGCTGTAGCGCCATCGCAACCAGTCCATCAATCACATGGGTCATCTTGTTCAGATCAAGCTTGTCTAAAGTATCTAATTCGGTATTGTAATAAGGATTACGATAACTCGCAGTATCGGTAATCAGCATGGTCGAATAGTTGAATTTGGCATAATTCAAATAACCAGAAAAATTCATATCCTGAGCAAAACTTGGGCTGACAAAGCGTTGACACTCCAGACGGTTAAAATGCTGCATGGCATCACAATAATCTCCAGTCAGGCCAGTTGAGGCTAAATGCCCAATGGCTGCAATGAAATTGCCATGTCGTGGATAAATCCATTTCAGCCCTACCGGATAGCTCTGCACCTGATGTTCATCAAAATAGCCAATCGAATCCAGAATCACTACGCCCTTAATTTTCTGTTTCTGCTTTTTTAAAGACTTGGCATGCATATAACTGCCCATATGTTCTGTCTTGAAAAAAGGCGGCTCTTCCAGAGTATAGAAAGCAAATTCGACATCATGTTTGAGCTTGGATTTTTGCAAAGCGAGTAGTCTTGCCGTTTCCAGTAAACCCGCTACCCCTGAGGCATTATTATCAGCACCGTATCGGGCATTAAAGACATCATAGTGTGCCCCCATCACCATCTTGGTTTTGGCTTGAGTATCCAAACTACAGATGACATTTCGGTAACTCAGGTTATTGACCACATAAACCTGAAACTGGCATGGAATGCCAAAGCGCTGCATCTGCCCTTTGATCCAGGCAGATACCCGATTCAGCTCTTTCAGATTTTTATAATTTCGGTATTCATCGACACTCATGATCTGGCTAAAAAATAATTCCAGATGAGAAACCTGAGCATTTTTGCTCGAATTGGCTGCACAGAGACTTTGCCCCATGAGGCCTATCAGCAACAGCAGCACAGTACAACATCCTTTTATCATGACACTGTTCCGCATTTATTATTATTCCATTCCTTTATCAAGCGGATACTTGAACTACGGACATTAAAGCAACACTAAATCTCTCATTTCAATTTCAATTTGTTTCCCAGCTCAACTTCGTGTTGTTTGATCGTTATAATGAGGTATCCAATTATTGATCTGTCTGTATGAAAATCCGTATCCTGACCATTGGTCAAAAAATGCCAGCGTGGGTGCTGACTGGTTTTGAAGATTATTTCAAGCGTATTCAGCCTTTTGTACAGACCCAGATTATTGAACTGCCGATGGCCAAGCGCGGGAAAAATGATTCTGAAGCGGATATTCTGAAATACCGCAATATTGAGGGCGATAGCATTTTAAATGCGCTCAAGCAGAATGAAACCCTGATTGCACTAGAAGTGGGCGGACGCGAATTCAGTACCGAAAAACTGGCTGAAACAATGAAAGGCTGGATGCTGGAAGGCAATGATGTAGCACTTGCGATTGGCGGGCCAGATGGTCACTCGGAAGCCGTGCGTAAAGCCGCGGCATGGCACTGGTCACTTTCCAAGTTAACCCTGCCGCATCCACTGGTACGTGTCATGCTGATTGAGCAGCTCTATCGTGCCATGAGCATCAACAATAATCATCCTTATCATCGGGCAGGCTAATGATTTTGCTGAAGCGTTCTTTATATGCAACGTTTTGTTGAATAATCTCTCCTGCTCTTATTTCTATTTTTCATGCATTATTGAGGCATCTTCTAGATGTGGTTTGAATTATGAACTTACAAACGTTGCCCGGCTTATTTATTTCTCATGGCTCTCCTATGCTGGCGCTCAATCCTGAGCAAGTGGGTCCTGCCTTGCATCGTTTGAGCGAAAATCTGCCACGCCCGGAAGCGATTATTGTGATGTCCGCGCATTGGGAAAGTGATGCGCTGGAAGTCAGTAGCGCAATTCGCCCAGAGACCTGGCATGATTTTCGTGGTTTCCCGCCCGAACTGTATCAATTGCGCTATCCTGCACCGGGAAATCCTGAACTGGCCGAAAAGATCTTAGGCTTGCTGGCCAATGCCGGTTTTTCTGCACATGCCAACAGTACCCGTCCGCGTGATCATGGTGTATGGATGCCGCTGCTACATATGTATCCAGATGCCAACATTCCCGTGGTAGAAATTTCCTTACCCATGTCGATGAGCGCGGATGAGATTTATCAGATTGGTCAAAGCCTCACACCTTTACGTGAACAGCAAATCTTGCTGATTGGTTCAGGCAGTATTACCCATAACTTACGTGAATTGTCTTGGGATGGAACGGCTGCTGATGTACCCGAATGGGCTTCAGGTTTCCGTAATTTTGTGGTGCATAAACTGACACACAGTGATTATGACGCGGTACTGGACTGGTCCAATATTCCACATATGGCGCGGAATCATCCAACGCTGGAACATTTTGCTCCGATTTTCTTTGCGATGGGTACAGGTCAGCGTTTTAGTCTGGTGCATAGCAGTTTTACCATGGGTTCACTCGGCATGGATATTTATCGCTTCGATTAATCTTGCTTCAGCGCTAAAATCTTAATGATGGATACATTTTGCAACTCAAAGCTGCGAAATGTATCCATATTTTTTTGCAATCTATCCATTATTATTGTTTGAACTTTATATACTTCATTATAAGTCCATGAAATTAAAATTTATTGTGCTGGCATTATTGCCTTTAACTTTTGCAGCCTGTCAGTCCAGTGATATTCAGCAAGCTGGAGATCTTGCAGTGACCATCATTCAACAAAAAAATGCAGATCAGATTCTTCCAGCCTATCACTGGGAACTGAATCGTGGATTAGAACGACCCGTTGTACTGAGTTTCAACGCTCAAGGCCGGCTGAGCGCCGTGACGGGCTGTAATGGACTCGGGACGACCTGGTCAGTCAAAAACAATATCATCACCACCAGCGAAGTTGTAGGCACTGAAATGGCCTGCGATGCAGCATTGATGGAGCAGGAACGTTTTGTCAGCCAGCTTTTGCAGAAGCGTGACATTCCTTTTACGCTCAATGCTACGAATCCTAATAAGCCGACCCTGACGTTGATGGCCAAAAATGGTCAAGCATATGAATTTACCGGGAAAATGACTCCGGAAACCAAATACCAAGGTCAGGCTGAAACAATTTTTCTGGAAATTTCCCCCGACACTAAACAATGTACCGGCGTAGCCCAACAAAGTTGCTTGCAAGTCAAAGAAGTGACATATGATCAGAATGGCCTGAAAACTCAGGTGGATAAGGACTGGACTTTATTTTATGATCAGATTGAAGGTTTTCAGCATTCACCGAATGAACGGCAGATTATTCGGGTCAAACGTTTTGAAATCAAGCATCCGGCAGCTGATCAATCGAAATATGCCTATATTTTTGATATGGCGGTTGAGCGTGAATTAGTTAAGGGTGCTCTCTAAGACTAAAAATACCAGACATAAAAAAACCGGGGCAACAGCCCCGGTTTTTTTCAGCTTAGACTAAGTCAGACTTAGAATACACCTTGAGCAAGCATCGCATCAGCAACTTTTACGAAGCCAGCAATGTTTGCACCGTCTACATAGTTCACAGTACCGTCTTCTTTAGTACCGAATTTTACGCAGTTGCGGTGAATTTCTTTCATGATTGCGTGTAAGCGCTCATCAACTTCTTCGAAAGTCCAGCCTAAACGCAATGCATTTTGCGACATTTCAAGACCAGAAGTTGCAACACCACCTGCATTTGATGCTTTACCTGGAGCATAAAGAATTTTCGCTTCAACGAATTTCTCAACCGCTTCAAGTGTAGAAGGCATGTTCGCACCTTCAGCTACACAGATTACACCGTTTGCAAGAAGTTTAGCAGCGTCGTCTGCATCCAGTTCGTTTTGAGTCGCACATGGCAATGCGATATCACACTGGATACCCCAAGGACGTTGTCCTTCAAGATATTCGAAACCGTGTTTAGAAGCGAACTCTGAAATACGGCCACGTTTTACATTTTTAAGTTCCATGACTTCAGCAAGAAGCGCATCAGTGAAACCGTCTTTAACGTGAACTGTGCCCGCAGAGTCAGAAAGTGAAACCACTTTCGCACCGAGGTACATTGCTTTTTCAGCAGCATATTGCGCAACGTTACCAGAACCTGAAATCGCAACGACTTTATCTTTGAAGCTTTCGCCACGAGACTTGAGCATTTCCTCAGCGAAATACACAGTACCGTAACCCGTTGCTTCCGGACGTGCCAATGAACCACCGAAAGTTAAACCTTTACCAGTGAATACACATGCAGTGTCGTTACTTAATTTTTTCATCATGCCGGCCATGTAGCCCACTTCACGACCGCCTACACCAATATCACCTGCAGGGATATCTGTGTTCGCACCAAGGTGACGATACAGCTCGATCATTAAAGCCTGGCAGAAACGCATGATTTCGCCTTCTGATTTGCCTTTAGGGTCAAAATCAGAACCGCCTTTACCGCCACCCATAGGAAGTGTGGTTAAAGCATTTTTAAATGTTTGCTCAAAGCCTAAGAATTTTAGGATTGAAAGATTCACTGAAGGGTGGAAACGCATACCACCTTTAAATGGACCGATCGCTGAGTTGTATTGTACGCGGAACGCACGGTTTACTTGAGTCTGACCTTGGTCATCTACCCAAGAAACTCGGAACTGGATCGCACGTTCTGGCTCAACTAGACGCTCTAGTAAACCATGTGCTGCGTATTGTGGATTCTTTTCAATGAACGGCCACAAACTGGTCATCACTTCTTCTACAGCTTGAAGAAATTCTGGTTGATGTGCATCACGTGATTTTACGTAATCTAGGAACTCATTAAGTGTGTTGTATTTCAACGCTTAATCCTCAGCAGAAAATGGATCAAAATTGGTCAAATTTACAATCAATGTTAAATTTTGGCGCAAAATATTAAATATCTTTTGTAACTAATCTACAATACTTTTTTTGAAAATACTTTAAAATTAATTTGATAACAAATATTTATATTGATTATGAAATTTTTTCCTATGTCAGGAAATGCCAATCGAATCAAGGCTTACATTCAGATTTATGCCTAATAATAAGGCATAACTTGACCCTTAATTGCGCACGACTTAGTAGTTTAAAAGTATGTTAAAATTAATGAATCGACATATTTTGTTTCACTTACTCTCTCATGCTTGCCATGAGTAACGCTGGTTATACATGAATTCGCCCATTTCTCTGGTCCAATCGATTGACGCTTTACTCCCTCAAACCCAATGTGGACTCTGCGGGCACCGTGACGGATGTTTACCTTATGCCCAGTCGATTGCTGAGGGTGAAAATGCCAATAAATGTGTGCCGGGCGGACAGCCTGTTGCCGATGCTTTGGCTGCATTATTAAATCGTCCTAAACTTGTGGCAGAAGAAAGTATCTGGCCAGTTCAAGCCGATGGTCGACCTCAGCGCATCAAAGCTGTAATTCGTGAAGATGAATGTATTGGCTGTACCAAATGTATTAGCGCCTGCCCGGTCGATGCAATTATTGGCTCCGGTAAACTGATGCATACCATTCTGGCCGACCTGTGTACCGGCTGTGAGCTGTGTATTCCGCCTTGTCCGGTAGACTGTATTGATCTGGTTAAAGATCCACAGCCCTTACCGACTGAAGCACAGCGCATTGCAGAACAGGATGATCTGCGTCTGCGTTACTATGCCCACATCCAGCGTGAAGAAAAACGGCGTACCGATCGTAAGGGACCTGTAGTCCGTGCAGAAATCGATACTGCCCTGTTTGCCCGTTTCTCAGCTTTAAATGAGCAACTTCCCGTGATTGAAGTCGCGAGCAAGCCAGAGAATGCACCTATAGCCCTCGATTCCAAGACCACGATTGAACTGGCAAAACTACGTACCCAAATCAAAAAGCTGGAAAAACAACTTTCGGTTCGTGAAGATGCTCGAAAACGTACCCAACTGGAAGAACTGACACAGCAATTACAGGCTTTACAGGGATAGAACATGACCACAGCAAAGACCAAGCCTGTTAAAAACATGACCAAAAAGCAGATTCAGACCTTTTTTGAACGCCTACGTGAACAGCGCCCTAACCCAAAAACCGAGCTGAATTATGCCAATCCCTTTGAATTGCTGGTTGCGGTCACGCTCTCTGCTCAAGCCACCGATGTCAGCGTTAACAAAGCCACAGACAAACTCTTTCCAGTCGCCAATACACCAGAAGCAATTTATGCGCTAGGTGTGGACGGCTTGAAGGAATATATCAAGACCATTGGTTTATATAACTCGAAAGCGGTCAACGTGATTAAAGCCTGCGAGATGCTGATTCAGAAGCACAATAGCGTGGTACCGGATAATCGTGCGGATCTTGAAGCCCTGCCGGGTGTAGGTCGTAAAACGGCGAATGTGGTGCTGAATACGGCATTTGGTCAACCGACCATGGCGGTTGATACCCATATTTTCCGGGTAGGTAATCGTACCGGACTAGCGGTTGGCAAAAATGTACTGGAAGTTGAACACCGTCTGGTCAAAGTCATTCCCAAGGAATTTATCATTGATTCACATCACTGGCTGATTTTACACGGTCGTTATACTTGTATTGCACGCAAACCGAAATGTCATGAATGTGTAGTATCCGATGTGTGTAACTGGCCCGACCGATTCGAGTTTGGCGCAGCCCGCTCGATTGCAGTAAAAAATATTGAGCTTGCTGAATAGAACGGTGCGATTAAGCTGGGATAAAAATAGGTGACCAATGTGTCACCTTTTTATCGACTTTGAGAATTCTGCTTTTCTTTCAAACTGGATTCTTAGCTGAGCTGAACCATTGTGGATTATTTATCCTGATCTTGTTCAGCCTTTTCCTGCTGCTTGCGCTGTTCAAGTTCAGCTTGTAATTTTGGGTGGAGCTGGCGCTCAGGTCGCTTCGCTGCATTTTCTGCACGTTCTTCCTGACGTACTTTGTTTAGCATTTTAAAACTGATATAGAACAGACCCACCAGTACTGCCAGAAAGACTACCATCAACACCAATACGCCAAATTTCATAGCAACAAGTACCCTGTTCAAATACGCAATAAAAAAGAGCCCTAATATGACTTAGGGCTCTCCGATTGTCAAAATCATCGTCAGCCGATTATTTTGCCTGATCCAGAATCGCGAAAAGATCAGTCTGAACTTCATCGATTGGACGTAAACCGTTTAACTTGTCATAAGTTGGTGCATTTTCACCAGACGCTGCACGACCTTGGTAGAAACCGACCAGTTGCTCGGTTTCAGTATGGTAAGAACCTAGACGCTTACGAATGGTTGCTTCCAGATCATCAGGACGCTGAACCAGATCTTCACCAGTTTCATCATCTTTACCTTCCACTTTTGGCGGATTGTAAACGATGTGATACACACGGCCAGATGCCGGGTGCTGACGACGGCCAGAAAGACGTTGTACGATCTCTTCATCTGGTACATCAATTTCAATCACGTGATCGATATTGATGCCTTCATTTTCCAAAGCTTCTGCTTGAGGAATGGTACGCGGGAAACCATCAAAAATGCAGCCATTTACACAGTCAGGTTGCGCAATACGCTCTTTCACCAGACCAATGATCAACTCATCAGAAACCAAACCGCCATTGTCCATGACACTTTTAGCTTGTAGACCTAATTCAGTTCCTTCACGAATTGCAGCACGGAGCATATCACCGGTTGAAATTTGTGGGATATTGTAGCGCTTACAGATCAACTGAGCTTGTGTACCTTTACCTGCTCCAGGTGGTCCGAGTAAGATAATGCGCATATATAAACATCCTCATTTAAACAATATGTATGACGCCACGACCACAATCGCCCGATTGTGTCCCCCGGCATCTCATTATAAGAAAGCCACAAACAAATGGATTAAACCCGCGATAAAACCGGTTACCCCACCCAATAAAATCAGAATCCATTCATCTTCCTGAAATGCAGGACGTAAAAGGTTCTGAAACTCTTTCGGAGTCAACTCGCGTATGCGGTCTCTAAACATTTGATAGATTTTCTGTGCACGGCTCGCATTAAATGCTGGGTCGCATACAGGCACCATCGTAATTTCAATCGAGCGATCGATCAAGTC
>NZ_JBAPXX010000043.1:0-78208 GCF_049284435.1 Acinetobacter sp.
GCTTTAAGCTCTTCAGGAATACGAGAAATCTTCTGAACTGAACCTTCAAAGTGTTTCAGATCATTCACCATCACAGAGTCCCACAGACCACGGTCTTTCAACGCACGTACTAAGTACGGGTTGATCACAGTGAACTCGCCTGACAGGTTCGATTTTACATATAAGTTTTGGAATGTTGGCTCAATCGATTGAGACACACCACAAATGTTTGAAATAGTCGCAGTAGGTGCAATCGCCATCACGTTTGAGTTACGCATACCGTCTTTTTGAACTTTGGCACGTAAAGTGTCCCAGTCCAGACGTTGAGTGCGATCTACTTCGAACATGCGTTCTGGACGAGTTTTCGCAACCAGATCAAGCGAGTCGATTGGCAGGATACCTTGATCCCACAATGAACCCTTGAATGTTTCGTATGTACCACGTTCAACAGCCAAATCGCTAGATGTTGAAATCGCGTAGTACGAAATCACTTCCATCGATTCATCAGCAAACTCAACCGCAGCATCAGAACCATAAGCAAGGTTCATTTCGTATAACGCATCTTGGAAGCCCATGATACCCATACCAACCGGACGGTGTTTCAGGTTCGAGTTGCGCGCTTGCGGAACAGCGTAGTAGTTGATGTCAATCACGTTGTCGAGCATACGAACGGCTGTTTTAATTGTACGTGCCAGTTTTTCACGATCCAGTACACCGCCTTGAACGTGTTGTACCAGGTTGATCGAACCCAGGTTACATACCGCGATTTCTTCTTTGCTGGTGTTCAGCGTAATTTCTGTACACAGATTAGAAGAGTGCACCACGCCTACGTGTTGTTGTGGTGAGCGCAGGTTACATACGTCTTTGAATGTGATCCACGGGTGACCTGTTTCAAACAGCATAGACAGCATTTTGCGCCACAAATCTTTTGCACGGATTTTCTTGTGCAGCATGTTTGTTTCTTTAGCAATCGCTTCGTAGTGTGCATAACGCTCAGCGAATTCTGCACCGGTCAAATCATGCAGATCAGGTGTTTCAGAAGGCGTGAACAAAGTCCATTCAGCATCTTCGAATACACGTTGCATGAACAGGTCAGGAACCCAGTTTGCAGTGTTCATGTCATGGGTACGACGACGGTCATCACCGGTGTTCTTACGCAGTTCCAGGAATTCTTCGATGTCCAGATGCCAAGTTTCTAAGTATGCACAAACTGCACCTTTACGCTTGCCACCTTGGTTAACCGCAACAGCTGTATCGTTCGCCACTTTCAGGAACGGAACAACACCTTGCGATTTACCGTTAGTCCCTTTGATGTATGAGTTCAAGGCACGAACTGGCGTCCAGTCATTACCTAAACCGCCTGCCCATTTAGACAGCATTGCGTTATCACGCATTGCGCCATAAATGTCGTACAGGTCATCATCAATGGTTGTTAAGTAGCAGCTAGATAATTGTGGACGAAGCGTACCTGAGTTAAACAGGGTAGGCGTCGAAGCCATGTAATCGAAGCTAGACAATAAGTTATAGAACTCAATCGCGCGGTCTTCACGGTTTTCTTCATTGAGCGACAAGCCCATAGAAACACGCATAAAGAACAATTGCGGAAGTTCGAAACGTACGCCATCCGAATGGATGAAGTAACGGTCAAATAAAGTTTGCAGACCCAAGTAAGTAAACTGGTTAGAGCGTTCCGGTTGAATCGCCGCCGCCAGTTTCGCCAGGTCAAAGTTCAACAATTCTGGAGAAAGCAGCTCAAGCTCGATACCTTTCTTCAGGAAAGTTTCAAGCGCGTCGCCTTCATTGGTCTCTGTAGACAGCCCCAGGAATTTCAAACCAGTCGCAACCAGGTCATCACGTAATAAACGTGCAGTCACATACGTATAGTTAGGCTCTTGCTCGATACGGGTACGGGTCGCCATCATCATGGTGGTAGAGATGTCCGACTCTTTTACCCCGTTGTACAAGTTTTTCACGGTCTCATCGACAATGGCTTGTACATCAATGCCTTCCAGTCCTTCCGCTGCTTTAGTGACATGCGAAGTTAAAGCACTTAAATCTAGTGGCTTAAGTTTGCCTTCGACATCGCTAACTTGCAGCGTCGGATGATGATGTGCACCCAGCTGTTTACGTGCTTCAGAGCGTTGTTCACGGTAAATGACATAAGAGCGTGCAACTTTCTGTTCGCCCGTACGCATTAGCGCAAGTTCAACTTGGTCTTGAATTTCTTCAATATGAATCGTTCCGCCAGACGGTAAACGACGTTTAAAGGTATTTAATACCATTTCCGTCAGTTGTTCGATACGATCATGGATCCGGCTCGAGTCAGCGCTTTGTTGGCCTTCAACCGCCAAAAACGCTTTACCAATTGCGACAGAAATTTTTTCTGCATCAAAAGCGGCAACATCACCGGTGCGTTTAATCACCTGAAGTTGACCAGGAGTTGAAGTGATTACGCTCATTTAGCATAGCTCCATTGTCATCTATTTTTATGTTTATGGACCGTTTGAACTGGGCAAATTTTGTGCCACAGTATTTGAGGAATAAACACAAGACCTAGTGGTTTTAAAATTAATTGAACACAAGATACGGGAAAATTTAGGGTAGATCAATATTGACATTTAGCTAAATATTTTTCTTAAGTTGTGCTTTAATCCTTGTAAAAATATCGCTATTTTTATTGATTTTTGTATAAGCCTTATCAGGCAAGGCATAGCATAACAAAGTCCAAAGAAAGTGCTTATAGATAACACTGTGGATAACTAAAAAGTGCTGAATCAAGCAGTCATATTTTGTCCATGTAATAGTTGTGTAAATCGCAAATCAGATCTAAGCCACTGTTTCAAGCATAATTGTCCAAAAAATGCACGATAAAATATTACAAAATGCTATCTTGATGTATCAGTTTGGTGAACGCTATCTTGTTTACAATGTAAACGTGTGTATATTGCAAGCATATTAAAAACGTATCTATTGAATTTCAAAAGGATACGCCTATAGCGTAGATCCACCAAATAAGGGGCAATATATGAGCCAAGAAGAAAAGTTACCCAAGATTTTAATTGTTGAAGATGACGAGCGTCTTGCTCGTTTAACGCAAGAATACCTCATTCGTAACGGACTTGAGGTCGGGGTAGAGCCGGATGGTAACCGTGCCATTCGTCGGATTATTGCCGAGCAGCCAGATATGGTGGTGCTGGATGTGATGTTACCAGGTGCTGATGGCTTGACCATTTGCCGTGAAGTGCGTCCACATTATCATCAACCGATTTTGATGTTGACTGCGCGTACTGAAGACATGGATCAGGTTTTAGGTCTGGAAATGGGTGCAGATGACTATGTCGCTAAGCCTGTTCAGCCGCGTGTATTGCTGGCACGTATTCGTGCATTATTGCGCCGTACTGATAAGGTACCTGAAGATGAAGTGGCACAGCGCATCGAATTTGATGATCTGGTCATCGACAACGGCGGTCGTTCAGTGACCTTAAATGGCGATCTGGTTGATTTTACCAGCGCAGAATATGACCTTTTATGGTTGCTTGCATCGAATGCTGGCCGTATTCTCTCTCGCGAAGATATTTTCGAGCGTTTACGTGGTATCGAATATGATGGTCAAGACCGTTCAATCGATGTGCGTATTTCTCGTATCCGTCCAAAAATCGGTGACGATCCAGAAAATCCGAAGCGTATTAAAACAGTACGTAGTAAAGGTTATCTTTTCGTTAAAGAGACCAATGGTCTTTAAGCAAATGTGGTTTGTTGCTTGAACAAGCAGGATAAATTATAGGTGTTTAAACACAGTATATTTTTGCGTATATACGCAGGACTCGTCATCCTTGTAGTCTTGGTGGCGGTGTTCGGCTATCTGTTGGTACAGATTATCAACTATCAGCGTGCGCAAGAATATCGCGAATCCCTGACTGATGGTATGGCATATATCATTAGTGAGGAGGTTGCACGCCAGCCAAATCTCCAGCAAAAGATGGATTGGGTTTCTGATGCCTCCGATTTACTGGAATTGCCTATCCACTATGTTGAAGCCAGCAAGGTCGACATTACCCGTGCTGAAGGGCGCCGTATTGCCGAACGTAAGGCGGTGGTACGTTGGGATGCCGAATCGGGTATTGCCTATATTGTGGTAGGGCTGCGCGATGACCCGGGTCATTATCTTTATATTAAGGCCGATAGTATTACTGAACGCCAGATGAAGGCCTTACCGGTCTTTATTCTGGATTATCTGGTCTACTATCCAGGTCAGGAAAAAGAATACCTGGCTCGTATCCAAGATCATTTTTCTTATCCGGTTTCCATCGAAAACGTCCAGAATTTGCCTTTAGACTCCGAACAGATCGGACGTCTGCGTCTGGATCACAGTATTATTTTATACCGCGATAATGCTTCTATTCGTGGTACGACCATTTCAATTATTTCGCCAATTCCAGGTTCGACCTCCCAAGTGTTGGTCATGGGGCCAGTACCGCTATTTAACTGGATGCCATTCCAGTTGGCGACCGGTATTACCTTATTAAGCCTTTTTGTGTTGAGTCTGGGTGTTTATGGTCTGCTTGTGCCAATGCAGCGTAAGTTGCGTGAAGTCAGCTATGCCTTGAACAAAATGAAATCGGGGAACATGTCATTGCGTCTTCCTGTGGAAGGCAGTGATGAGATGTCTACACTGGCGTCTAGCTATAACAATATGTCAGACCATATCCAGCGTTTGATCGAAGCACAGCGTGAGCTGATGCGTGCAGTGTCGCATGAGTTGCGTACACCGGTGGCACGGATCCGTTTTGGTGTGGAAATGATGGCAGATGAAGACGACTACGATTATCGTCTGCAACAGGTGGAGCAGATTGATAAAGATATTGAAGCACTGAATACCTTGATTGATGAGATTATGACCTATGCCAAACTGGAACAGGGCATGCCGTCGATCGAGTTTGAGCAAATCGATCTGTATGACGTACTGAATCAGGTGGCTCAGGAAACTGAAGCACTGAAAACTCAGAAAATCATTGAATTGCATCCAATGCCTGTTTCGGTCACGGTAGAGGCGGAGCGTCGCTATCTGCATCGTGTAATTCAGAATCTAGTCGGTAATGCTGTACGTTATTGCGATAATAAAATCTTGATTAGCGGTGGTCTGGATCAAGACGGTCAGGCCTATGTTTGTGTAGAAGATGACGGGCCGGGGATTCCGGAAATAGATCGCGCCCGCATTTTTGAAGCCTTTGCCCGACTGGATGATAGTCGTACCCGTGCTTCGGGTGGTTATGGTTTAGGTCTGTCGATTGTCAGCCGGATTGCATACTGGTTTGGTGGTACGATTCAAGTTGATCAAAGTCCGATCCTGGGTGGTGCGCGTTTTACCATGACCTGGCCGGCACAGCGTTATGTCAAGAAGAGTAAGCGCAAGATGGTAGAAAAAAAGCCTGAGGAAGCGAGCGATCATTTAGCTTGATATTGTGTGAATGATTTTAGTCATAAAAAAACGATGCATCGGCATCGTTTTTTATTGGGAGCGATTTTTATTCCTGAATGGTCGCATCAGGTTCAATGAGTGATTTGCCCTCTTTTAAGCTTTGTAGCGCTTCAGGGTTAAAGTCGATCAACAGTTTGGTATTTTTCGCATCGACATTATAGCGCTGAATCAGTTTCTGGTCGCCTGATAAAGTTTCAACTTTATATTCATCAGCAATATTCATAATGCCATCCAGATTGATGCTGGAAGAGGCGTGATCTTCTTGAAAAAGTGCATGGATGTCACGTAAGTCAAAAGCTGCCTGGCTTATGTTGGGATTTTTCTGGATGTAATTTTCTATATGTCGAACCAGTAATTGAGCAAATAAAAAATAATTAGGTCGATGGGAAAAGCGTAGAGACATGCAAGGACTCCTTATTGTTACTTTATTAATGCCATGATGTGGTTTAGAAATATAAATAACATATTCTGAATCAGTCCGTTGAGCATGTTGCAAAAAGACACAATTGCCAATCTAAGCTTACCAAGTGGCTGCAGGGGGTAAATCAGCAGTTAAATGTAAAAAATCACATTAAATCTCAAGTTAAATCAAATAGTTTGAAGGAAATAATAGTTGTTAAAATAAGTTTTTATCTGATTTAACTTGGATTCAATAGTGAAAAGGACTATATGTAAATGGGTGGGCGAGAAAAGCAGCTCATCGATCAGTCTATTTTCTGGCAGCGCTATTTATAGAAAAATTAATAGATAATTAAAATTTAATTTAGGAAAACGATTAAAACGAATTCTGAATGATTAAAGTCAAATTAAATGCTGAAATGTCTAAAAAATCATCCCAAAGACTAAGGCTTATAAACTAGCAAGTGAAATCCAAAATCAGGTACAATTGGCGGGATTAATTTTGTGTTTGGTGTATTTGAAGGCCAATACATACATTCTTTGTTAACAAATAGGCCTGCCAGGAGTTATCCCCGCATGAGTGCTATTACTCCATACGAATGGGCAATTATTGCCTTCGTGATCGGCGTTACATTTTTATGCGTCTTTATGCTGACTGTCCCATTACTCCTCGGGGGTAAATCATGGGGCCGTGCCAAGCAGGAGCAGTTTGAGTCAGGTGTAGTTAGCGCAGGTGGAGCTCGTATCCGCTTGTCTGCAAAATTCTATTTAGTTGCAATTTTCTTCGTGGTGTTTGATTTAGAAGCACTTTATCTATATGCATGGGCAGTTTCTGTTCGTGAAGTAGGTTGGATTGGTTTTGCAACTGCAGCTATCTTTATCATAGTTTTACTTGTTGGTTTGATTTACGAATTATCGACAGGCGCACTCAATTGGGCACCTTCAGACAGACGTAAGGCAGCAGGAATTAAAGCTAAGATTGGTTCGCCAAATATGGATCTTGCAGAAATTACGCGCTTCAACTCGATTGAAGAATTGGTGATGGATCCAACGGGTCAAATCCCGGCTCAATCATCTGGTTTTGTGAAAAAGTCACAAACTCAATTATCTGATAAGGAGTAAGACGGGATGAAATATACATTAACCCGTGCGAATCCGAATGCTGATCAATATCCACTTCAGGAACGTATTGTTGTAGAAGATCCGTTGCTAGAAGAAGAAGTGAATAAAAATGTATTCATGACTCGCTTAGAGGATGTGGTACATACAGCAGTCAACTGGGGTCGTAAAAACTCAGTTTGGCCATTTAACTTTGGTACATCTTGCTGCTACGTGGAGTATGCAACGACCTTGACCGGCGTGCATGACTTGTCACGTTTTGGTGCCGAGGTTATCCGTGCTTCACCGCGTCAGGCGGACTTAATGATTGTGGCGGGTACATGCTTTGTGAAAATGGCGCCGGTAATTCAGCGTCTGTATGAACAGATGCTTGAACCAAAATGGGTCATTTCAATGGGTGCATGTGCCAACTCAGGTGGTATGTACGATATTTATTCAGTCGTACAAGGTGTGGATAAAATCATCCCGGTCGATGTGTATATTCCAGGTTGCCCACCACGTCCTGAAGCTTTGATTCAGGCATTAATGCTGTTGCAAGACCAGATTCAACTAGAGCGTCGTCCGCTTTCTGCGGTGATCGGTGATGATCTTAAGCCAGTGTATAAGCCAAAGATGATGCCGGAACGTGACCGTAAGAAAGACCAGCGTGTTGCTGTGAAGAACTTACGCTCTATGGATGAAATTAAATAATTTAAACGACAGGTTGTTTTGTTGTGCACCCGCTATGGGTGTAATTGTCGTTTGGGTTGACTGAATTTGTATTAAATAGGAAGCCAAGCCAATGGCTGAAACTGACATTGCTATGCCAGAATCAACGCCTGTTGATTCCCGCCCAGCATTTGCCATCATTGAAGAACTCAAAACCAAATTTGGTGAGAACTTCTTTGTGCAAACGACTTTCGAGGATTTCCCGACAGTCTGGGTTGAGCGCGCACGTGTACAAGAAGTTTTAATGTTCTTGCGTACAGTGTCACGTCCTTACGTGATGTTGTTCGACTTGTCAGCGGTAGATGAGCGTCTGCGTACGCACCGCGACGGTTTACCTGCGTCTGACTTCACCGTGTTCTATCACTTGTTGTCGCTCGAGCGTAATACTGACATTCGTATTAAAGTTGCCTTAGCTGAAAGCGATTTGAATCTTCCAACGGCAACCAATATTTGGCCAAATGCCAACTGGTACGAACGTGAAGCTTACGATATGTTCGGGATCAATTTCGAAGGGCATCCAATGCTCCGTCGTATCTTGTTGCCAACCTATTGGGAAGGTCATCCGCTACGTAAAGAATATTCTGCACGTGCGACCGAATATACGCCGTATTTGCAAGATAAAGCCAAACAGGACTACGAACAGGAACATCTTCGCTTCGTCCCTGAAGATTGGGGTATTAAGCGCGGCAATGCCGATGAAGACTTCATGTTCCTGAACTTGGGTCCGAACCATCCATCTGCGCACGGTGCGTTCCGTGTGATCTTGCAGCTGGACGGTGAAGAAGTGAAAGACTGTGTGCCTGATATCGGTTATCACCACCGTGGTGTGGAAAAGATGGCTGAACGTCAAACCTGGCATTCATTCATTCCGTATACAGACCGTGTCGACTACCTCGGTGGTTGTGCGCAAAACATGCCTTACGTGCTTGGCGTAGAGCAAATGGCGGGTATTACTGTACCTGACCGTGCGCAATGTATTCGCGTGATGATGTCTGAACTGTTCCGTATCAATAACCACTTGCTGTTCATTGGTACTGCGATTCAGGATGCCGGCGGTATGACGCCAGTCTTCTACATGTTTGCTGACCGTCAGAAAATCTATGACGCGATTGAAGCGATCACCGGTTACCGTATGCATCCGGCATGGTTCCGTATCGGTGGTACCGCACACGACCTTCCAAACAACTGGCAGCACCTGATTCGTGAAATCTTGGACTGGATGCCGAAACGTTTGAAGGAATACCATACTGCAGCGCTGAAAAACTCAGTATTTGTGGGTCGTACCCGTAATGTTGCGCAATACGATGCAAAATCTGCATTGGCTTGGGGTGTAACAGGTACAGGTCTACGCGCTACAGGTATCGACTTTGACGTACGTAAATATCGTCCATATAGCGGTTATGAAAATTACGACTTCGAAGTGCCGGTTGAGTACGAAGGCGATGCCTATGCACGTGTCATCGTTCACTACCGTGAAATCGAAGAATCACTGAAAATTATCAAACAATGTTTAGATAATATGCCGTCTGGTGCGTACAAAGCAGACCATCCACTGGCTGTTCCACCACCAAAAGACAAGACATTACAAGATATTGAAACCTTGATTACGCACTTCTTGAGCGTATCTTGGGGTCCTGTAATGCCGGCGGGTGAAGCATCTGTGATGGCGGAAGTGGTGAAAGGCGCGTCGAACTACTACTTGACTTCAGACAAGTCAACCATGAGTTACCGTACCCGTATCCGTACACCAACCTTCACGCATTTACAGCAAATGCCTTCTGTGATTAACGGCAGCTTAATGTCTGACTTAATCATTTATTTAGCGACCATTGACGTCGTAATGGCTGACGTGGATCGCTAAGGGGTAAACGCATTATGATGATTTTGACTGATAAAAAGCCACGTGTGAATGTTGAAGGAATTTTGACTGCGGACGAAATTCACGATATCGAACATCACATGGGGCACTACCCATACCCACGTGCAGCGTGTCTAGATGCGCTGAAGTGTGTACAACGCCGTAATGGCTGGGTAGATGATGCGCAAATGAATGCCATCGCACAAATGCTGAGCATGAGCGTTGCAGACCTTGAAGGTGTGGCAACGTTCTATAACCGTATTTACCGTCAGCCGGTCGGTCGTCACGTAATTCTATTATGTGATTCGATTGCGTGTTTCTTGATGGGTGCGGAAACTTTGGCAGAAGCATTCCAGCGTGAATTAGGAATCCAGTTTGGTCAAACGACTGCAGATGGTCGTTTCACTTTGCTGCCAATTTGCTGCCTGGGCAACTGTGACAAAGGTCCAACCTTAATGATTGATGAAGACACGCACGGTCTGGTTGAAGTGACTTCGGTGAAACAGCTGTTGGAGAAGTATGTATGAATACTGAACCAAAACCAATTTATGGCGACGGTAACCCGGAAACGCATCCATTAACATGGCGTTTAAGCAAACAAGCCAACGTACGTAATGCAGATGATTACGAAGCGCTTGAAGGTTATGCAGGCTTTAAAAAAGCACTGACCATGTCGCCTAAAGATGTATTGGAAGTGGTTAAGGCAGCGACTGTTAAAGGTCGTGGTGGTGCAGGCTTCCCGGCAGGCATCAAATGGTCACTCATGGCGCCAAACGACAACTCAGGTCCACGTTACCTGATTTGTAATGCCGATGAGATGGAACCAGGTACCTTTAAAGACCGTTTGTTGATGGAAGATCTTCCTCATCAATTGATCGAAGGTATGCTGATTGCGGGTTATACGCTTGAAGCAACACACGGTTATATCTTTATCCGGGGCGAGTACATCGAAGCTGCTCAGTACTTAAATGAAGCACTTGAGCAAGTTCGTGCCAAAGGTTACTTAGGGGATAACATCCTCGGTACAGGCTGGAACTTCGAGTTACACGTGCATACCGGTGCGGGTCGTTATATCTGCGGTGAAGAAACTGCATTGATTAACTCGCTTGAAGGTCGCCGTGCTAACCCGCGTACCAAACCGCCATTCCCGCAAGTTGCAGGTGCTTGGGGTCGTCCTACGATTGTTAACAACGTAGAGACCTACAATAACTTACCAGCAATCATGCTGCGTGGTCCTGAATGGTATATCAACTTATCTGCGGGTAAGTCGAAAGATCCAGGCACCAAGATTTATGGTGCATCAGGTAAGGTGAAATTCCCGGGTCTATGGGAACTTCCATTTGGTACAACAGCACGTGAAGTGATTGAAGACCATGCTGGTGGTATGCGCGACGGCTTAAAGCTGAAAGCATGGTTACCGGGTGGTGCATCGACAGACTTTCTGGCTGCCGAGCATATTGATCTTCCTATGGATGCGGAAAGCATCATGAAAGCAGGTTCGCGTTTAGGGACTTGTTTGTTGATGGTGGTAGATGAAACCCAATGTATGGTTTCAGCGACACGTAACCTCGAAGAATTCTTTGCACGTGAATCATGTGGTTTCTGTACGCCTTGCCGTGATGGCTTACCTTGGGCTGTGAAAGCGCTGAAAGCACTGGAAGATGGCACAGGTAAGAAAGAAGATATCGATCACTTACAAGAACTGACTCGTAAGCTTTGGATTGGTAAAACTTTCTGTGCCCACGCACCGGGTGCAATGGAGCCGCTTATGGGCGCACTCAAATATTTCCGTGGCGAATTTGAAGCGAAGGTTGTGAATGCCGCCGCTCAAACCAGCAACGTAGAACAAGCTTAAGGAATTCGACTATGGCTACAATTCATGTCGATGGCAAATCGTATGAAGTCAACGGCTCGGAAAACTTGCTACAAGCATGTTTGAGTCTTGGCATTGATATCCCATACTTTTGTTGGCATCCATCCTTAGGTTCTGTCGGCTCTTGCCGTCAATGTGCCGTGACTCAGTACGCGAATCCAGAAGATACGCGTGGCCGTTTGGTCATGTCATGTATGACGCCTGCATCTGACAATACCTACATCTCGATTGAAGACAAAGAAGCCAAAGATTTCCGTGCTTCGATTGTTGAATTCTTGATGACCAACCACCCACACGACTGTCCAGTCTGTGAAGAAGGTGGTCACTGTCATTTACAAGATATGACTGTAATGACGCAGCATGACCGTCGTCGCTACCGTTTCACTAAACGTACCCATTACAACCAGGAGCTTGGCTCATTCATTTCCCACGAAATGAACCGTTGTATCGCGTGTTACCGTTGTGTGCGTTATTACAAAGACTATGCAGGTGGTACAGACTTCGGCGTGTATGCCAACGCATCACGTGTGTACTTTGGTCGTCCGGAATCAGGCACTCTAGAGTCTGAATTCTCGGGTAACCTGACTGAAGTATGTCCAACAGGTGTATTCACCGATAAAACTCATTCGGCTCGCTACAACCGTAAATGGGACATGCAGTATGCGCCAAGCGTATGCCAAGGCTGTTCTTCAGGTTGTAACATCTCTCCGGGTGAACGTTATGGCGAACTTCGTCGCGTAGAAAACCGTTATAACGGTGAAGTAAACCAATACTTCCTATGCGACAAAGGCCGTTTCGGTACAGGTTATGTGAACCGTGAAGACCGTCCGCGTCAGCCACAATTCCGTCAAGGTGCAACTGTTGAAACTGTTTCAGTGGATGCAGCACTAGACACGGTCATTGCAAATATCCAGGGCAAAAAAGTATTGGGTATTGGTTCACCGCGTGCATCACTTGAATCAAACTTCGCACTTCGTGAGTTGGTTGGTCAAGAGAACTTCTCAACAGGTCTATCTCAAAAAGAGCAAAACCTGGTGGAGTTGGCAGCTTCTATCATGCAAACCGAGGGGGTTTGTAACCCGAACATGCGTGAAATTGAAAGCTATGATGCAGTGCTGATCTTAGGTGAAGACCTGACCCAAACTGCACCTCGTATGGCTTTATCTGTTCGCCAAGCTGCGAAAAATAAAGGCAAAGAGATGGCGGCAGAGCGCCGTACGCAAGAATGGTTGGCTGAACCGGTACAACGTATTGCCCAAGATGCAAAATCTCCGATTTACATCCTGGCTGCGACACAAACCCGTTTGTCTGATGTTGCCGAAGGTGAAGTAGTTGCTTCTCCAAACGATATCGCGCGTTTAGGTTTTGCAGTTGCTGCAGCAGTTGCGGGTGAAACGATTCTTGGTTTAGATGACGATGCCAAAGCATTTGCACAAACCATTGCGGACACTTTAAAAGCTGCGAAGAAACCACTGATCATTTCAGGTACAAGCTTGCAAGATCCTGCCATCATGGAAGCTGCTGCACAAGTTGCACAGAATCTGGGTAATGCAGGTCTGACTTTGACGGTTCCCGAAGTGAACTCGATGGGTATGGCAATCTTTGGTGGTCAAAGCCTAGAGCAAGCATTTGCACAAGATTACGATACTGTGATTGTGGTTGAAAACGACCTTTACCGTCGTCTTCCTGCTGCACAGGTCGATGCTGCACTTGCAGGTAAAGATGTGATCGTACTGGATCACTCTGAAACTGAAACAGTGAAAAAAGCCGATATCGTGCTTTCTGCTGCGTCGTTTGCTGAAGGTGATGGGACTGTCGTTTCTCAAGAAGGCCGTGCACAACGTTTCTATCAAGTTTATGACCCAAGCTACTACAATCCTGAATTGGCGATTAAGGAATCTTGGCGCTGGTTGCACGCTCTGGAAACAGGCGTAAAAGGCAAAGCGATTTCTTGGACTTTACTTGATGATGTAATCGAGTCAGTGGCGAAAAATGTTCCTGCGCTTGAAGGCATTCTGGATGTTGCACCTGATGCGGGCTTCCGTGTTCATGGCTTGAAAGTGGCACGTGAACCACGTCGTTACTCAGGTCGTACTTCAATGCGTTCGCCATTGTCTGTACATGAGCCGAAACAGCCTACAGATAAAGACTCTGCATTAACGTTCTCGATGGAAGGTTATGTCGGAGACCAGACCCCATCTCCACTGATTCCATTTGCATGGTCTGCAGGCTGGAACTCGCCACAAGCCTGGAACAAGTTCCAGGAAACTGTAGGTGGTTCACTGAAAGGTGGTGATTCAGGCGTTCGTTTATTCGACCGTTTGGCAAAACGTCCGGCACGTACATTCGTTGCACCGGCACCTGTTCTGGTGAATGCTGAAAGCTTCCGTCTGGTACCAATGCACCATATCTTTGGTTCAGGTGAATTCACGGTAAAAACACCAGCGATGGAAACACGTATTCCTGAAGCGGTATTTGCAGTGGGTGAGCAGGATGCAGCACGCCTGAATGTTCAAGATGGTCAGACAATCACGGTGAAAGCAGGTGAGACGTCAATCGTTCTTCCAGTTCAAGTGATTGAATATTTACCGACAGGTTATATTGGCTACCCAATCGGTCTGGCACCGACGGTATCTCTTGCAGAGCCTGTTTCAGTCGCGGTAGGAGTGTAATTCATGGAACAAGAATTAATCCGTCAAACGCCGCTGTGGGCTGAAAACTGGCCAATTGCCTATTCAGTCATTCAAGCGATTGTGATCTTGCTGGTTGTAGTACTGATCGCTGCGTTGATGTCTTTTATTGAACGTCGTTTACTTGGCTTGTGGCAAGACCGTTACGGTCCGAACCGTGTTGGTCCGGGCGGTATGTTCCAGATTGTTGCCGACATGCTGAAAATCATGTTCAAGGAAGACTGGACACCTAAGTTTGCTGACAAATTGACTTTCCGTATGGCGCCAGCAGTTGCGATGGCAACTGCGGTGCTGTCGTTCATGGTTATTCCTGTATCACCTTATTTAGGTGTAGCAGACATGAACATCGGCCTGTTGTTCTTTATGGCAATGGCGGGTATTGCAGTTTATGCAGTCCTGTTCGGTGGCTGGTCATCAAATAATAAATATGCCTTACTGGGCGGTTTACGTTCTGCGGCTCAGACCATTTCGTATGAAGTGTTCTTGGGTATCTCGTTGATGGGTGTAGTGGCAATTGCCGGTTCATTCAACATGCGTGAAATCGTTGAAGCGCAAAAAGATGTATGGTTTGTGATTCCTCAGTTCCTTGGCTTCCTGATCTTTGTGGTTGCGGGTGTTGCGGTAACGCATCGTCACCCATTTGACCAACCAGAAGCGGAACAGGAATTGGCAGAAGGTTACCATGTCGAATACGGCGGTATGAAGTGGGGGATGTTCTTCGTTGCGGAATACGTCAACGTGGTACTCATCTCTGCATTGATCGTGACTTTATTCTTCGGTGGCTGGCTTGCGCCATTCAACCTTGATATTCCGTTCCTTCCAGCAGCATTCTGGTTCATTATCAAAACAGCATTCTTTGTAATGATGTTTGTACTGGCGCGTGGTTCATTAATGCGTCCACGTTATGACCAGGTGATGAACTTTGGTTGGAAAATTTGCTTGCCATTAGCTCTAGTTAACCTGTTGGTAACTGGCGCGGTTATCTTGTGGTAAGGGCAGGGAGAACAAAATGTTTAAATTTCTAGCCGGGTTTGGATCGATTGTTCGTTCGCTTTGGATGGTGTTCAGCCACGCAACGCGTAAACGTGACACTATTCTTTACCCAGAAGTACCAGCCGAAGAAATCGTGCCACCACGCTTCCGTGGTCGTATCGTATTGACGCGCGACCCTGATGGCGAAGAACGCTGTGTGGCATGTAACCTGTGTGCGGTTGCCTGTCCGGTAGGCTGTATTTCACTACAAAAAGCAGAACGTGAAGATGGTCGCTGGTATCCGGAATTTTTCCGTATCAACTTCTCGCGTTGTATTTTCTGCGGTATGTGTGAAGAAGCGTGTCCAACCACTGCGATTCAAATGACCCCGGACTTCGAGCTTGGTGAATATGTTCGTCAGGACTTGGTCTATGAAAAAGAACACCTGCTGATTTCTGGTCCTGGTAAATATCCTGACTATAACTTCTACCGTGTAACCGGTATGGCAGTTGCAGGCAAGGACAAAGGTCAAGCACAGCGTGAAAGTGCACCTGTTGATGTACGGAGTCTATTACCATGATGTGGCCATTTTATTTAATGGCCCTCGTGGCCATTGTCTCTACGGTTCGCGTGGTGACTAACGCGAATCCGGTACATGCTTTATTAAGCCTGATCGTGTCATTGCTTGCAGTCGCAGGCATGTTCCTGATCGTCGGTGCGCCATTCGCTGGCGCGCTGGAAGTGATTGTTTATGCAGGCGCGATCATGGTGTTGTTCGTGTTCGTGGTGATGATGCTGAACCTGGGTGAGCAGACCGTTGAACAAGAACGCAAATGGTTGACCTCATCGGCTTGGGCTTATCCGGCGTTGATGAGCTTCCTGATCGGTTTGGTGCTGGTATGGGTATTAAACTCTGATTACACACAAGCTTCACTGGTAATGGGTACAGAAATGGTGGGCCCGAAAGCAGTGGGTCAAGCACTCTTTACGCAATACTTGTTGTTGGTTGAAGTTGCCGCGATGTTATTGCTTGCTGCCTTGGTAGCTGCATTCCATTTGGGTAAACGTGAACCAGATGCAGAAGAGGAAAAAGAATAATGGGCAACATCCCTTTAGAGCATGGTTTGATCGTTGCATCTATTCTCTTTGCACTGGGTTTTTACGGTGTGATGGTGCGACGCAACCTACTATTTATTTTAATGAGCCTTGAAATCATGATGAACGCTGCTGCTTTAGCGTTCGTCCTGGCGGGCAGTGCATGGGCACAGCCAGATGGTCAGATCATGTTTATCCTGATCCTGACGCTTGCTGCGGCAGAGGCTTGTATTGGTCTTGCGATCGTCCTTCAGTTCTATCATCGCTTCCATCACCTAGATGTGGATGCTGCTAGTGAGATGCGCGGATGAGTTATTTATATCTAACAATTTTATTTCCGCTCATTGGTTTTGTCCTGTTAGCGGCGGGGCGCAACAAGCTTCCGGAATCTGTTGCAGCAATTATTGGTGTGGGTGCAGTCGGTTTATCTGCACTGTTCGCACTGATTGCAGGTATGGACTTTGTTAATAATGGTTCAACTGCAGTTGTGCAACATCTTTGGACCTGGTTCAGTGTTGGCGGTTTTGCTCCGGGCATCAGCTTGCAGCTGGATGGCTTGTCTTTATTGATGCTGGGCATGGTGACAGGTGTGGGTTTCTTAATTCACATCTTTGCATCATGGTACATGCGTGGTGAAGAAGACTTCGCTCGTTTCTTCTCTTACTTCAACCTGTTCGTTGCAAGCATGTTATTGCTTGTTTTGGGTGACAACCTGGCGTTGTTATTCCTAGGTTGGGAAGGCGTAGGTCTGTGTTCATACCTGTTGATCGGTTATTACTACCAGAACCCTGCAAATGGTCTGGCGGCAATCAAGGCATTTACCGTGACCCGTATCGGTGACGTATTCCTGCTGATTGCCATGTTCCTGATCTTCCAGCAATTCGGTACCTTGAACATTCAGTACATCGTTGAAAATGCAGCGACTGTGATGACTCAAAGTTCTTCACTGACGATCTGGACAGCATTGCTCTTGTTCCTGGGTGCTGCTGGTAAATCTGCACAGATCCCGTTACAAACATGGTTAGCCGATGCGATGGCAGGTCCGACACCTGTTTCTGCATTGATCCATGCGGCAACCATGGTAACAGCGGGTGTTTACCTGTGCTGCCGTCTGTTCGCAGTCTTTGAGCTTGCGCCAGAAGTGATGGTATTTATTTCGATCACAGGTGCGGTGACCTTACTGGTTGCTGGTTTTGCTGCACTGGTTCAAACCGACATAAAACGTATTCTGGCGTACTCAACCATGAGTCAGCTCGGTTATATGTTTATGGCGGTAGGTGCTGAAGCATACCAAGCGGGTCTGTTCCATATGCTGACTCACGCATTCTTCAAGGCATTATTGTTCTTGTCGACTGGTGCGGTGATTCTGGCTTACCATCACGAACAAAACATCTTCAAGATGGGCGGTCTGTTCTACAAGAACAAATTCCTGTTTGCATGTTTCGCGATTGGTGGCGGTGCATTGGCAGCGATTCCATTCCTGACGATTGGTTTCTTCTCAAAAGATGCGATTCTTGCTGCAGTCTGGACGCAAAGTCATATTGCTGGTTTACCAGTGTATAACACGCTGTACTGGGTCGGTGTTGCAGGTGCATTCTTAACGTCTATTTATACATTCCGTTTAATCTGGGTTGTATTCTTCGGCAAAGAAAACACGCCTTATCATGAAATCAAAGGTGCAACTTATTGGGCGCCACTGGCGATTCTTGCTGTACTTTCAACAGGTCTGGCGATCGTACTAAAAGCACCGGTAATGAGCATTCTGGATGCTGCACAAATTCCAGCCTTCATTATTCCTGAAGCGCTTGAAGCAGGTGCACATGGTGCTGAATACATCGCAATCGCTGTTGCTTTAACAGGTCTTGCAGTGGGTGTCGTGCTATTCGCTTTTGCTTACAATGCAGTCAAACGTTTTGCAGCCACTTCTGTAGGTGCCGGCCTGGTCAATATCTGCCGTAATGCATTAGGTTTCGATACGCTGTATGACATCATTTTCGTGAAGCCATATTTAATGTTCGCGAAGATCTTTGGTCGTGATCCAATTGATGGCCTATGGCTGGTACTTCCTGCACTTGTTAAAGGTGGTCACAGCTTTACAAGTTCACGTCAAACCGGTTCACTGCGTGAATATGCATCTAGTATGGGGCTCGGTGTCGTTGTCCTACTGATGATCTTGATCGTGATTCAGGTCGTGGGGAAATAAAATGGAAGCTCCAAACAATATTATTTTGCCGGCTCTGATCCTCATTCCGTTCATTGCAGGTTTCATATGCTGGTTGGTCGATAAACTCGACCAACACTTACCGCGTTATATCGCGCTGATCGGTATGCTGGTGACGTTGGTCTTGACCATCGTCCTTTGGCAGACTGGTACCTATAACTATGAATTAGGCGGTGCTACACCTTCGTGGGCTGCCGAATTCAAATTGCCTTGGATTCAAACCCTGGGCATTAACATTCACTTAGCAGTGGATGGTTTATCACTTCTTATGGTTGGCTTGACTGCACTCCTGGGTGTGCTGGCAGTTGGCTGTTCATGGGGCGAGATTCAAAAGAACGTTGGTTTCTTCCACTTGAACCTTTTATGGTCGTTGGGTGGTGTCATCGGTGTATTCCTTGCGATTGACCTGTTCCTGTTCTTCTTCTTCTGGGAGATGATGCTGGTGCCAATCTACTTCCTGATTGCCCTTTGGGGTCATAAAGGAGCAGAAGGCAAGTCACGTGTTTATGCAGCTAACAAGTTCTTCATTTACACGCAGGTTGCCGGTTTGGTGATGCTGATTGGTATCCTTGGTCTGGTGACTGTAGGCTATACCATGACTGGCGAAATTCGTTTCGACTACAACTATTTACTAGGTGTGGCGAATACGCTTGACGCTCAGGCTCCAGCGGTGGCTTATGCATTCATGATCTGTTTATTCATCGGTTTTGCGGTAAAACTTCCAGTTTTCCCCTTACACGGCTGGTTACCAGATGCACATGCACAAGCACCAACTGCGGGTTCTGTCGATCTTGCAGGTATCTTGATTAAGACTGCGGCGTACGGTTTATTACGTTTCGTGATTCCGTTCTTCCCGGCAGCGTCTGCGCAATTTGCAGATTTCGCAATCATTCTTGGTTTAATCGGTATCTTCTACGGTGCTTGGTGTGCTTTCCAGCAAACCGACATGAAACGCCTGTTGGCTTATACCTCTATTTCACACATGGGCTTCGTTTTACTTGCGATCTACGCAGGTAACATCCTGACCTTCCAAGGTCTGATGATCATGATGTTGGCACATGGTATTTCATCTGCTGCACTGTTCATTATGTGTGGTCAGGTATATGAGCGTGTGCATACGCGTGATATGCGTTTGATGGGTGGTATGCGTGGTCAGTTCCCGTATCTTGCATTCTTCCTGATGTTCTTCGTTGCGGCGTTGGTGGGTATTCCAGGTCTAGGTAACTTCATTGGTGAGTTCCTGATCCTGATGGGGGCTTATGCGAAATTCCCGGCGTTTACCATTCTTGCGGCAATCAGCTTAGTATTTGCGGGTCTGTACGGTCTGATCCTGATTCACAAAGCCTTGTTTGGTGTACCAAATGAAGCGCAACAGCAGCACTATACAAATCCGTTAAAAGATCTAAATGCACGTGAAATCGCATTATTGCTGATCTGTGCGTTTGGTCTACTTTGGCTTGGTCTATATCCACAAAGCTTCCTTGACGTTTCTAACTCAAGTATGGCGTGGTTAGCGAATAGCTACATTCCAGTTCAAGAAGTGGTTGAAGTTGCTGATCAAGTAACGACTCAACTTGAAAATGTGGAGATCCAATAAGCCATGAACTTCACAATGTCTTTTTCTGAGCTTATGCCTCTAGCACCTGTGATGATCGTGTCGTTAACTGCGATCGTCGTGATGTTGCTGACCGCAATCAAGCGTAACCATAATCTGGTGGCTACCACCACGGTGATTGGTTTAAACCTTGCTGCGTTCTATATCATTTTCGTTTTGTTGGCGGGCGTATTTGCACCTGCCAACGTGATGAATCTGTTCATCGTAGATCCATTTACGATGCTGTACCAGTTTGTGATTTTGATTGCTGCACTTGCATGTGCAACGCTATCTCACGCGTATATCGAAACCTATAAAGATAACCGTGAAGAGCTGTATATCCTGATGCTGACATCCGTTGCGGGTGCCATGCTGATGGTGGCTAGCTCACACTATGCATCATTCTTTATCAGCCTTGAGTTGATGTCGATTCCTGTATATGGCTTGTTGGCATATACACATCAACGTTCTCAATCGCTTGAAGCGGGTGTGAAATATCTGGTGCTTTCAGCAACTGCATCTGCAATGCTGCTCATGGGTATGGCATATATTTATGCATATACAGGTACTTTAAGTTTCGTTGCTGAACCGGGCAAACTGTTTACTGTATTCAGTCAACCGGCTGTCGTGATTGGTCTGGCTTTAATTGTATTTGCTGTGGCATTTAAATTATCGCTTGCACCATTCCACAAATGGACACCAGACGTTTACGCTGGTGCGCCAGCGCCAATCGCGACTTTCCTTGCGACTGTTGCAAAAGTGGCTATGATCGGTCTGTTTGTTCGTTATGCATTGTCTTCAGGCCTAATCCTGGCAGACAGCTTTGTAACGATCATTTCGATTATTGCGGTTCTGTCTATCCTTGCTGGTAACTTGCTGGCAGTTCGCCAGGTGAACTTGAAACGTATCCTGGCATACTCTTCAATTGCACACTTTGGTTATTTGCTGGTTGCCATCGTAAGTTCACGTAATACGGATTTCTTACAAGTTCAAGGTTTCGCGACTTTTGAAAGTGTAAACGTCTACGTGATTACTTATGTATTGACCACGATCGGTGCGTTCGGTGTCGTTACGCTGATGTCTAGTCCGTATAACAATACGGATGAAGCGGGTAGTCTGGCTGAATACCGTGGTTTGTTCTGGCGCCGTCCAGTATTGACTGCTGTATTGACTGTGATGATGCTGTCTCTTGCAGGTATTCCTTTAACTGCCGGCTTTATCGGTAAGTTCCTGGTGATTAAAACTGCAGTTGCAGGCGAAGCCTGGTTCCTGACTGCAATGGTGATTCTAGGTTCTGGTATCGGTCTGTACTACTACCTGCGTGTGATGGTTGTGCTTTACATGACACCACCTGAAACACCACGTCTAGATGCGGTGAATCATTGGGGTCAAAAAGTGGGTGGTATCATGGTACTTCTTGCTGCGCTTGCGGTACTTGTGATCGGTGTCTACCCAGATCCAGTGATTGCAGTATCTAAATATGCATTCTTTGCCATGTCACCTGAATTGCAACAGTTCATTTTCACTTTGGTTCAAAGTGGTTTTAACTAATATCTGCAAAGATTGACGTTATTACAAAAAAGCCTCCATGATTGGGGGCTTTTTTATTTATACAAATCAATAAAAGCCTTTATAATAGCAGAAATTTATCTTTAACCTTTTAGGTGTTCTCCCGTGGCAATCCATGAAATCCGTCATCCACTCATTCGACATAAGCTTGGTTTACTCCGTCGTGCAGATATCAGTACCAAGAATTTCCGTGAGTTAGCTCAAGAAGTGACCATGCTTCTAACTTATGAAGCAACTAAAGACCTGCCAATGGTTGAACATGACATTGATGGCTGGAATGGTGCTGTTACAGTTGACCGTATTGCGGGTAAAAAAATCACGGTTGTGCCAATTCTACGTGCCGGTATTGGCATGCTTGACGGTTTCCTGAACCTGATTCCAAGTGCAAAAGTATCGGTACTTGGTTTAGAGCGTGATGAAGAAACGCTGGAAGCACGTACCTATTATAAAAAGCTGGTTCCAGACGTACAAAACCGTATCGCGATGATCATTGATCCAATGTTGGCGACAGGTTCTTCTTTAGTGGCTGCAATTGATGTACTGAAAGCCAGCGGCTGTAAAGACATTCGTGTGATGGTTCTGGTTGCTGCACCAGAAGGTATTAAACGTGTAGAAGCTGTGCATCCGGATGTCGTGATTTTTACTGCCTCTATCGATAATGGCTTAAATGAAAATGGTTATATCGTTCCAGGTCTTGGCGATGCTGGCGATAAAATCTTTGGTTCAGTTCAAAAAGACTAATTTTTGAATATGATGAAAAAAGGGGCTACTACAGCCTCTTTTTTATATAATGTAGACAGGGCATTTTCAGGATAGGACAATAGCATGAAAGATGAATTGTATCAGGGCAAAATCAAACAGTATGACCCTGCCAAAGGTTTCGGTTTTATTGGCTGTGCTGAGGGAGATGTATTCTTCCATATTTCAGACTTCCCTGCGGCAGAAGGCGAACCAAAACGCAATGAACGCGTGAAATTTAATGTTGTTGAAAATGGCGACAAATATAAAGCGATCAAGATTGAACGTGTCGAAGACAACTCAAAGAAAGCTAAAAAAACCAAAGTGGCGACACACAATAAATCGATTACATCGGCACTGTTAAACAACTTCCGTGGTTAATGGATTATTCTCATACTTAATCCTTTTTTGATCACATTTAAAAAGAGGCTTTCGAGCCTCTTTTTATAGGGCCACCACTTACATATTCAAAGAGACAGACAACATATAAAAATCCACCAAACAGCAACAATGCTGAACATTTCCTTTGGCTTAGAATACAAATTAAATGAATTCTATAGAGATAGATGTCATGTTTACGGATGGAAAAATTAAAACTTACGATTCCGAACGTGGTATGGGTATTTTGGAGTTGATAGGGGAGGCTCAAGAGTTAAGTTTCAAGTTACAGGATTTACCTTCGCCTGAAATTGAGCCACAAATTGGAGAGCGGCTTAAATTTAGAATCATTCCCCAACAAGAAAGCATGACCTTAGACAACATGGTACGTCTGGATATTAAAGTGCAGGATGAATCTGTGCCAGAAGTCGTCGCCTTGCAATCCTTGGCACCCACAGTCCCCGTTCCGGTACGTAATTCACTTTTCTTTAGTCCGACCCTTTGGCTGGCTCTGGTATCAGCTGTTGGCTTTATGGTTTTTGGCGAAGTATAAATAAAAAAGAAATTTTAATTTTTTACTTTTAACTTGGGATCTATTCTTCTGTCATAAGATGCACTTCTAGTTTTTGTATTTCTGCTTTAGAGAATTTTACAAAAGATTTTCAGTTTCTTTTTGATTACAATCATAAAAAATATTAAAGATAAGAGCGAATTATGTTTCAAGAGGGGAAAATCAAAACCTATAACGAAGATCGTGGTTTTGGTTTTATTCAGATCGAAGGGCAATCTAAAGATTTATTTTTTCACGTCAAAGACTTTCCCAATAAAAATATTCCGCCAAGAATTGGGGAAAAATTAAAGTTTTTAATTGTGGAAGATAATGGAAAATTTAAGGCAGACCATATTGTTCGATTGGATATTAAAACAACAATTTCTGCTGTGCAAAATAATGATCTACATGGAGATATTGAAACCAAAGCTTCTCCACGTTATGAAAAGACAAAATCATCAACTACATCAAAAATAATCACAATATCAGGACTGGTGATTATTGTGATTCTTGCTGGTCTTGTTTATAACAAATACCAAAGCTACCAAGTTCAAAAACAGCAAAAGCTGGAAGAACTGGTGGTAGAGCAGCAACGAATTGTCGCTGAACAGCGAGCAGCGCAAGGTGATCTACCTATGCAAGGATTATCGGAGCAGGGTAGGAAGAACCTAGAAAATCAAGGCACTGAGTTAAGAAGCCAACCCATTAATCCGAAAACTTCAGAAACGGCTTCGCCATCTGTATCTCAATTTAAATGCGATGGTCGAGAGCACTGTGGTCAGATGCGTTCTTATGAGGAAGCATTATTTTTTATTCGTAACTGTCCGAATACTAAAATGGATGGTGACGGTGATGGGATACCATGTGAAAGTCAGTTTTGATGAATCATAAAAAAAGCACCTTAAGGTGCTTTTAATATTTTAGCTTTCACAAAAATTCATAAAGGCTCTCAGACCTGGACCCTGATATTTCTGGCGATGTACCAGCATGAACAGAGGACGAGTCAGCGACCAGAATGGTGTATCCAAAATCACCAGTTGACCTTTTTCACGTAAAGGCTCAATCGCAAGTTTGGAAATACAGGACATACCGATTCCGCCCGCTACGATTTTTAAAATCGCTTCATTATGACCGAGTGTTAGACGGATATTGGTATCCGGCACATCTTTTAAAATGGCATTGTCAAACACTTCACGGGTACCTGAACCTTCTTCACGCAAAATCCATTCTACAGATTTGAAATCTTCCGCGGTTAGTTTACGGTTTAATTGCGCAAGAGGATGATCCGGTGCACAGCATACGGCCAGCTCATCATCACGCCAATGGATACATTGTAGCTGTGGCAGATGACAGGAACCTTCAATTAAGGCAAGATCCAGCTGGAACTGATTCACCGCTTCAATCATTTGGCGGGTATTACCGACTTGAAGCTGTAAATGTGCTTGCGGCTTGATTTTCAAGAAATCGGCCATCAGGTCAGGAATCAGGTAATCTGAGATCGTCAGGGTTGCGCCTAAACGTAAATCGATACTTTGAAGCTCACCTTTAGCGACTTGTTCAAAAGATTCACAACGACCTAAGATTTCCAGGGCTTGAGGGAGAAGAAAGCGCCCCAGGTCATTCAGCTGTAAACGTTTGCCTAGACGGTCAAATAGTGGAGCACCCAGACCATCTTCCAGATCTGCTAAAGCCATACTAGCCGCACTTTGTGTAAGCTTGACGGCATCGCTAGCCTTCGTTACGGTACCCTCTTGTGCCACTGCTACAAAAACAGCCAATTGGCGTAAAGTCATGCGCATGAGTAGAGCCTTAACATTTAAAAAATATTAATAAATTATGTTGCCATGCTACCATGAGCACAGTCTTTCATGCCACGTTGAAATCATGTCAATTGAAAAATTTACCCGAGAAAAAGTTTTATCTGTACACCGTTGGACCAATACATTATTTAGTTTTACGATGACACGCCCGGCACATTTCAAATTCACTGCAGGGCAGTTTGCGCGTATTGGTTTACAAGTGGGGGATGAACTGGTGGTTCGTGCCTATTCGGTGGTGTCATCTCCTTTTGATGAAACTCTGGAGTTTTTCTCGATTGTCGTTCCAGAAGGTAAATTTACCTCCAATTTACAGCACCTCAAAGTAGGGGATGAGCTGCATCTGGAAAAAATTCCTTATGGTTATCTGACTCTGGCACGTTATCAATTGCCTTTGCCTAAAGACCTATGGTTACTGGGTACCGGCACGGGTCTGGCACCGTTTATCTGCATGTTGCAAGACTTTGAAACCTGGAGCAAATACGAAAAAATCAATCTGGTTTATAGTGTGCACACCCGGGCAGAACTCGCTTATGTGGACCGGATTCAGGAAATCGCCGAGACCTTTGGCGAAGGGCATACCGGTTTTAAATTTATCCCGATTATTACCCGTGAGCCTGATGCACCTTTGCACGACCGTTTACCGATTTTGATTGCCAATGGTGAACTGGAAAAGGCAGCGGGTCTAACGCTTAATCCTGAAACAACGCATGTCATGCTTTGTGGTAACCCGGATATGGTCGATGATACCAAAGAAGCTTTAAAAGCCCGTGGCCTGACCATGAACCGTCGTGGTGAAGGCAATATCGCGGTCGAGAATTACTGGTAAGGCTGAATCGCTCCTCGTCAAAAGCTCATCCTGGGATGAGCTTTTTTGTGAATGATCCTATTTAAGGACGATAGCTTAGTGCAGAATCTTGTTCAGGAATTGCTGGGCACGTTCACCACGCGGGGTATTGAAGAAGTCATCTTTAGTACAATCTTCCACAATTTTGCCCTGATCCATAAAGATGACCCGATTTGCTACCTGTCGGGCAAAGCCCATTTCATGGGTGACACACATCATGGTCATGCCTTCTTTGGCCAGCCCCACCATGACATCCAGTACTTCATTGATCATTTCAGGATCCAGAGCAGATGTCGGTTCATCAAATAACATGGCAACCGGATCCATACTCAATGCACGGGCAATGGCGACCCGTTGCTGTTGACCACCCGAGAGTTGTGCCGGATATTTATTGGCTTGCGCGCTTAAGCCGACACGATCCAGATAGGCGAGACCTTTCTGTTTGGCCTCAGTTTCAGAACGACCTAATACTTTGATTTGTGCAATGCTCAGGTTTTCCATAATGCTGAGATGCGGAAATAGCTCAAAATGCTGAAAGACCATGCCCACGCGGCTTCGTAGTTTATTTAAATTGGTTTTCGGATCATTAATTTTAATCCCATCGACCAGAATATTTCCTTGCTGTACTGGCTCCAGTCCATTCACGGTTTTAATCAGGGTAGATTTTCCTGAGCCTGAAGGACCGCATACCACGACCACTTCACCTTGCCGAATCTGCGTTGTGCAGTCGGTCAGTACCTGAAAATCCTTATACCATTTGCTGACATGCTGGAGGTCAATCATGACTTTGGCTTCGCTCATACAGTTAACCTCTGTTGTAATTTTTTCACGATATAGGTAGCGATCATGCTGACGATGAAATACACCAAACCGGCAAAAATAATATATTGAGTCAGTAAAGACATCAGGTCACCCCGGACATAATTGGTACGGAAAAAGTCCAGCAGGCCAATGGCATAGACCATGGTCGAGTCCTGAAACAGAATAATGGTCTGTTGTAATAACAGCGGTGTCATCTTACGAAAAGCCTGAGGCAGCACAATCAGCCGCATGGACTGACCATAACTCATGCCCAGTGCAGAGGCGGCATCGGTTTGTCCCTTGGGAATGGACTGAATCCCGGCACGGACAATTTCGGAAAAATAGGCCGCTTCAAACAGCATAAAGGCCACAATACTGGAGACCAGTGCCGTATCCATGGTCAGGTAGTTTCCAGTTACCCCGGTATAGATAAAGGGCACAGCGAAATAGAACCACATCAGCACTAGTAACAGGGGAATGGAACGAAACAGATTCACATAGCCTTTGGCAATCCAGTTCAATACCCGGATTGAAGACAGCCGCATCAAAGCAAGCAAGGTACCAATCAAAACTCCGCCAACGGTGGCAAAACATAGGACCTTTAAAGTGATACTGAAACCATGCCAGAGGGCCGGTGCCGATAACTGTAAATCCTGAAAAAATGCAGTGAGCCATTCCATTATTTCGCTCCTGCAATCAGACCAGGCACCTGAAAGCGCTTTTCTAGGAAGTTCATTAAGCCTATTAAGCAGACATTAATCAGGATAAAAATTAGGGTGACGTAGGTATAAATCTCGATGGTATTTTGGGTATATTCACTGATGGTTTTCATCTGTGAAATGATTTCTGCAACCCCGACCAATGAAGCCACCGAGGTATTCTTGACGCAGTTGGTCAGTTCCGAACTAAGCGGTGGCAAGATCATACGAAACGACTGCGGTAAAATCACATAGCGGTATAATTGTGTGGTACTAAAACCCATGGCATAGCCCGCATTGACCTGCCCGGGTGGGATGGCTTCAATCCCGGTACGCACCTGTTCACAGACCCGCGCTGCAGTAAATAGTCCCAAGCCGATACTGGCGGAAATCAGCGCCGTAGTGTTGGCTCCCAAATCATTGATCCACCAGTTGTGAATGCTGTCCGGTAGAAAGTCGGGCACCACATAAAACCAGATAAATAACTGGATGAGTAAAGGTATATTACGGAAAATGGTGACGTAAGTAGTCCCAATTGCTCGAGCCGTAGGACTAGGTAAAGTCCGCAAGATGCCCAGAAGACTACCCAGGAGCATGGCAATCGACCAGGCCACAATCGCAATCACGGCCAACCAGCCGATGCCGGTCATGATCCAGTTGAGATAGGTGCTATCGCCAATCCCGGTTGGTTGTGATAAGACACCCCAATTCCAGCTGTAATTCATCGCAACTCCAACAAATATGCTCAGGCAGATCATGTCCAAGCAAGGTGGATAAGATTCAGAACTTATTGATCACGGTCATGCGGGTTACTAATCAAGCCTTTTAAGTCATCTGACATGGCAAAGTTCAGGTTGATATTTTTCGGTGGAATGGGCGACTGGAACCATTTTTTATACATATTGTTGATTTCACCAGAGCTATACGTGGCTTTAATCGCATCATCGACCACCTGCTTAAATTCGGTGTCGCCTTTACGCAGCATACAGCCGTAAATTTCATTGATTGGCGCGGTCCCGACAATCTGCCATTGCTCCGGATTTTTAGCTTTGGATTTTTCTCCGGCCAGCAGAATATCATCCATCATAAAGGCGGCGGCACGGCCACTTTGTAGCATTAAAAAAGATTCTGCATGATCTTTGGCGGAAATGATTTCACCAATGCCCAATTCTTTTTCATGCTGACGGATGTAACGTTCCGATGTGGTGCCGGCCGTGGTCACCAGCTTTTTGCCTTTTAGGTCGCTAAAGTCCTTAATCCCAGAATTGGTCGCGGTTAACAGGCGGGAACCGACTTCAAAGAAGCCGACTGAAAAAGCGACCTGTTGCTGACGTTCCTTATTGTTAGTCGTCGAGCCACATTCCAGATCGACTGTGCCGTTGGAGACTAAAGGAATCCGGTTCTGGCTGGTCACCAGGTTATAACGGATTTTCAAGTCAGGAAGATTCAGCTTCTGTTTGACGGCCTCGACCACTTTCAGTTGCAGGTCATGCGCATAGCCAACCGGCTGATTCGGGTTGTCGGCAATATAGGAAAATGGAATCGAGGAGTCGCGATAACCTAGAACAATGGTGCCGGACTGTTTGATTTTATTCAGTGTGCCGGAAGCATTCTCGCCACTTTGCTGATTATTTGGCGCCTGATTATCACTACAGGCACTCAGTCCCAAGGTCAGGGCGCTGGCACACAGCAGCGTGGCGAACTGATATTTTGATTTCATCGTAAAACTCCATTTTTCAATTATTATGCTTGAGCCGGTTTCTAGTGCTGAGACGGTATTGGGATTATTGCTATAAAGTCTAAGTGCTCGTTTATATTCATCTTAGGTGATAAATCCAGCATGACTCAAGCTGAATTTATTGCTGAAATGTTACTGAATCAGCAAAGAAAATCTGCTGATAAATGGCTTCATACAAATAGATAAAGGGATTAAGCTAAAAAGATGAAAAAAGAATAAGCTATAAAAAAACCTCCATTGCGGAGGTTTTTTCGATTCAAGCTTAATGCACAAACATATCCATGGATTCACGGATTTCCTGAATGGCTGTTTCGACGTCGGGGCTGAGCCAGGTCGGTTCAAAGAATCCGGCATAGTGCTCAATACGGTCTGCAGGCACCACCAGGCGAACCGGACAGTCTTCTTCCAATAAGCGCCATGGAATAATCGGCACTTCATTATCCAGCCATGCCGTTACATCTCGAATATCGATAATCATCGCATTGACACAGTCCGGAAAAGGCATCACGGAAAATTCTTCGGTACGACGACGGAAATATTCCAGATCTTGCCAGCGAAGCAGGAAGCTTGGCTTGCTAAATTCAATAATTCCAATCAGATGCTGATCACGGCTGTAGTGCAGCGTACATTGATGTGTGACGTCAGTATCAAGATCAAGCGATACACTTTGTTGACGATACGCCATATAACTCGGGTGTATAAATGAGAAGGTGGATAATTATAACGCATTTCATCGCTGAAAGGCAGCGTCTCAACCGTCTTCACTAAAGCCTGCGGAACTGGTATGGCTTATGCATATCTTCAGGAAACAACGATAAAAACAACGAGGTTGCTATGTCAGAGTCAAAAAGTGTGATTGATACCAGTGTGACTGAAACAGCAGTACAAGAAGATTATTTTGCCTTGCGCCAGCTCAAGAAAGGCGCCTTAGGTTGGCTGCTTCTCGTCGGTCTGGGGGTGGCTTATGTGATTTCCGGTGACTTCGCCGGTTGGAATTTCGGTCTGGCACAGGCGGGTTGGGGAGGCATGTTTATTGCGACCATTGTAGTGGCATTTATGTATCTGTGTATGTGCTTGGCCATGTCCGAAATGTCGACCATGCTGCCGACTGCGGGTGGGGGTTACAGTTTTGCCCGGACTGCTTTTGGTCCCTTTGGCGGTTATCTGACCGGGAGTGCCATCCTGATTGAGTATGCCATCGCACCAGCGGCGATTGCCTGTTTCATTGGGGCCTATTGTGAGGCCTTGTTTGGTATTGGTGGCTGGATCATTTATCTGGTGAGCTATCTGGTCTTTATGGGCTTGCATCTGAAAGGTGCCGGTGAGGCACTCAAAATCATGTTCGTCATTACCGCAATTGCTGCGGTTGCCTTGATGGTGTTCATCTTTGGCATGTTGCCTCATTTTAATAGTGCAAACCTGTTTGATATTGCAGTCAGTACGGAAGCGGCGGGTGCAAGCAGTTTCCTGCCATTGGGTTATCTGGGAATTTGGGCAGCAGTACCTTATGCGATCTGGTTTTTTCTGGCAGTTGAAGGTGTCCCGCTGGCAGCCGAGGAGGCCAAAGAGCCAGCCAAATCCTTGCCACGTGGCCTGATTGGTTCCATGCTGATTCTGGCATTTTTTGCCCTGAGTATCTTGTTGCTCGGTCCTGGGGCAGCAGGTGCAAATACACTTAAAGATTCTGGTGCACCGCTGGTGGATGCCTTGGTGGCGGTCTATGGTGCCAATACCTGGATGGCGAGTTTTGTGAATTTTGTCGGGCTGGCAGGTCTGATTGCCAGTTTCTTCTCGATTATTTATGCCTATTCCCGTCAAATTTTTGCCCTCTCACGTGCCGGCTATTTACCGAAAAAACTGTCCTTGACCAACAGCAATCATGCACCTTATTTGGCCATCATTATTCCCGGGATTATTGGCTTCCTGCTGTCCCTTTCAGGTGAAGGTGATCTGCTGATTCTGATGGCGGTCTTTGGTGCCACTATTTCCTATGTTTTGATGATGATGTCTTATATCAAACTGAAACTGTCTCGACCGAATCTGGTACGTCCTTATCAGGCACCGGGCGGCATTGTCACGGCATCTATTGCTTTAGTGCTTGCAGCCATTGCAGTGGTGGCAGGCTTCTTGGTCGATCCAAAAGTCTGGTTAATGGCAGCTGCCATTTACGTGGCACTGATTCTCTATTTCCTGCTGTATAGCCGTCATCATCTGGTGGCCGGTACGCCAGAAGAAGAATTTGCCCGTATTGAAGCGGCAGAAAAGGAATTGAAATAAACCATCTTGCAGGGAGAACACGCTTATGTTGTATCAGATCAATGTGGCCAGTCAGCATTATGTCTTTGAGGATTTAAAAACCCTGCTGGCCAAGGCCACTCCTGAACGTTCTGGCGATCAGCTGGCAGGGATTGCGGCCCATGATGCAACCGAGCGGGTCGCTGCACAAATGTGTCTGGCAGAGGTGCCGTTACAACAATTTTTGCATGAAGCTGTAACTCCCTATGAGGTGGATGAAATCACCCGTCTGATCATGGATGAACATGATGCTGATGCCTTTTATCCGATCTCGCATTTTACTGTCGGAGATTTCCGTAACTGGCTACTCAGTGCAGATGCCACCACAGAAAAACTTGCTGCTTTAAAAATGGGCTTGATTCCGGAAATGGTGGCAGCTGTCAGCAAAATCATGCGCAATCAGGATCTGATTCTGGTGGCGAAAAAATGCCGCGTGGTGACGCGGTTTAGAAATACCATTGGGCTGGAAGGACATCTTTCTACCCGCTTGCAGCCGAACCATCCGACTGATGATCTGATGGGCATTTCTGCATCCATTCTGGATGGACTGATGTACGGCAATGGTGATGCGGTCATCGGGATTAATCCGGCCACAGATAATCTGCAGAACCTGACTGAACTGCTCAAACTGCTTGATCACGTTATTCAGGAATATGAGATACCGACTCAATCTTGTGTTTTGACCCATATTACTTCCGGCATTCAGCTGGCAAATAAAAATGTTCCGATTGATCTGATGTTTCAGTCTATTGCGGGAACCGAAAAAGCCAATACTGGTTTCGGCATCAATCTGGCGCTGTTACAGGAAGGTTATGAGGCGACCTTAAGTCTGCAACGCGGCACCGTGGGCCAAAACGTGATGTATTTTGAAACCGGACAGGGCAGTGCCTTATCCAGCAATGGCCATCATGGCGTGGATCAACAGACCCTGGAAGCGCGTGCCTACGCCGTGGCGCGTAAGTTTAATCCCTTGCTGGTCAATACTGTAGTCGGCTTTATCGGGCCGGAATATCTGTATAACGGCAAGCAGATTATCCGGGCCGGGCTGGAAGATCATTTCTGTGGCAAGTTGCTCGGTGTGCCAATGGGCTGTGATATTTGCTACACCAATCATGCCGATGCCGATCAGGATGATATGGATGTACTACTGACCTTGCTTGCCAATGCCGGACTGAATTTTATCATGGGTATTCCCGGTTCAGATGATGTGATGCTGAATTATCAGACGACATCCTTTCATGATGCTCTCTACATCCGGCAGTTACTGGGATTAAAACCGGCACCCGAATTTGACCACTGGTTGGAGCAGCAGGGAATTTTGGCGCAACAGTCCAATCAGCTGCACTGGCCGACCGAGCTACCAAAGCAATTTTCACGTCTGATCTTGTCTTGAGGAAGTACTATGAAACTGATTGCCAATGTGAAATTTGAGTCCCAATTAAAGGATAATCCCTGGCAGAAATTGAAAGCTTTTACTGATGCACGGATTGCCTTAGGCCGAACTGGGGGCAGCTTGCCGACTCGACCAAGTCTGGAATTTCAACTGGCGCATGCTCAGGCCAAAGATGCGGTACTGAAGCTACTCGATGTTGACTCCTTAAAAGCTGGCTTAACTAAAAGTGGACTGCCCGTTCTGGAAATTGACAGCCAAGCTTTGGAAAATGATCTTTATCTGAAGCGTCCTGATCTGGGACGGGTTCTTTCAGAGCAGTCCAAAACCGTGTTGCAGCAATACCGAACCGAACATCAGCAACCTTTGGATGTGGTCATTATTTTAGGAGATGGGCTGTCGGCACGTGCCATTGAGGAAAATGCACCTTATTTTGTTCCAGCCTTGATAGATGCTTGCAAAGAGGAAGGCTGGCAGATTGCCCCCTTAGTGATTGCCCGTGGCAGTCGTGTAGCACTGGGCGATGAAGTGGCAGAAATTTTACAGGCTAAAATGCTGGTCATGCTGATTGGCGAGCGGCCGGGTTTGAGCTCACCGGACAGTATGGGAATTTACTACACTTATAATGCTTTTAAAGGCTGTCATGATGCCTTGCGTAACTGTATTTCCAATGTCCGTCCTGCGGGCTTGGCCTATCCAATTGCCATCCAGCGACTGATGGCATTGATGCATAAATCCTGCGAGTTACAGCTTTCAGGGGTGCAGTTGAAAGATGAACACCAAACCCCAGTTGACATGCAACATAGCCCGGCCAAACGGCTATTTTAAAGCAGCATCCAGCAGAGAATTCTGATGGATTAGTGACTTACATCCCGTCACCATCTCACCATGTTTTGTCACAGAAGCCCTATTCACAGCTTGTTATTCTAAAAATCTACTTATGAATAACAAAGAGTGAGGATGGTTATGGTCGATGATTTCAATAAAAAGCCACCTTTAAATCATCAGGCAGACGTGACGCAAAAAAAACGGATTCCTGTTTATATCTTGATTTTGGTCGGTATTTTTTTACTCGCACTACTATTCTATATGTTTGCTGACATCAATCCAGATGCGAATGATGCGCCTGCTGGGCATCCAAATCCAAATGTACAGCCTGCTACCCCAAATAATTCGACGCCAGTCGGTGAGCCTACACAAGGTACCGCCACCATGAATGATGGAACGGAAGCTACAGCAACCGTGGGTGATGGCACAGAAGCAACAGCAACTGCGACTGATGGACAGGCGACTCAATAACTGAAAATACCTGAAAAGCTCTAGTGAACCACTGGGGCTTTTTTGCAATGGATGGTGATGTTTTAAGGTAGTGCCATCTACCTGGCTTGAGTCTGAAAACATCAAATCTAATATGAATCCGGAAGAAGAAGGGGTTGATTGTTTCAGGGAGATGCCCCCGATTTCAGATAAATAGCTTAATAACAAAGAGGGTAGAACAACATGAATGATTATATGAGAAGCCCGCGAGGAGGCTTCGATGCCATGTACTACTGGGATCAGTTCCATCCCATTCTTAGTGCAATTGCCATATTAGTAATTGGCTGGATCATTGCGTTACTGGTCTCGGCAGGCGTTAAAAAGCTCTTGCAGAAACTGGATACCAACACACATTTAAATACGGCGACAGGTCATCACTCCAATGTGGAGAGCATTATCGCCCGCGTCGTGTTCTGGATTATTCTGATTATTGCCGTGATTGGTGCGCTGAACGTACTTAATCTTACCAGTGTCAGCGGTCCGTTCAGTAATATGATCCAGCAGTTCCTGTTATTTATCCCGCAGTTACTAGGTGCAATTGCAGTCGGATTCATAGGTTGGATTGTGGCCAATCTGGTCAAGATAGGGCTACAAAAGCTGCTGGACCGAACGCAACTCGATGAAAAACTCAGTGCGGAAGTTGGTGTCAGCCCGATTAGCCAAAACATCAGTGAAATTGCTTACTGGTTAATTTTATTACTGTTCTTGCCAATCGTGCTGTCTATTCTGGGTCTAAACGGTCTGTTGTTACCAGTTCAGAATATGTTGACCGATGTGGTGAGTTACTTACCAAATATCTTCATTGCTGCAGTCATCATTTTTGTCGGTTATATCCTAGCGAAAATTGTGCGCGGTATTGTTGAAGGACTATTAAACAGTCTGAATGTACAGCAACATGCTGAAAAAGTAGGCATCTTCAAAAACTCGAATGTTTCTCAGGTGATTGGTTCATTTATCTTTGCCGTCGTGATCATTACTGCACTGATCATTGCATTTGAAGCATTGGGTATTGAGGCCATTTCTCAGCCTGCTACAGCCATGCTGTATGAAATCATGAATGCCATTCCGAATATCATCGCTGCTGCGTTGATTCTGATTCTGGCGTATGTGGTTTCTAAACTGGTAGCACGTCTGGTGGTTGAAGTGGTCGCCGGTACAGGTGTTGATGAAATTCCTGCCAAACTGGATATCCAGCGTTTTTTAGGCACGACTAAACTTTCCAGTGTAGTCGGTTTCCTGATCGTTTTATTCACCATGCTATTTGCGGTATCTGAAGCAGCGAATCGTCTTGGCTTTGAACAGATCAGTGGTCTGATTGCAATGTTCATCTACTTCGGTGCCAACATCCTGCTTGGTGCGGTAATTCTGGTGATCGGTTTCTGGCTGGCAAATATCGTTGCGAATATCGTACAACGTGGTGAATATAATAGCTCACGCTGGTTAGCGAATCTGGTTCGTGTCCTGATCATGGGACTGGTTGTGGCAATGGGTCTGCGTGCCATGGGTATTGCCGATTCAATTGTTAACCTGGCATTTGGTTTAACCTTGGGTGCTGTAGCAGTGGCATTTGCCTTGGCATTTGGTCTGGGTGGTCGTCAACCTGCGGAGCGTGTACTCACAGATTTGATTGATAAAGCCAAACGAGAGGCCAAAGAACCCAATCCAGTCAAAGAAAAAGCTGAGAACAGCATATTTTCTGGATTAGGTGGCAAGACCACAGGTACAAGTGCAACCGACATGTCAGGGACTACAGGTGCGGCGATGGGCGTGACTTCTACAGATAGCTCAATGAGCCAGTCCTCTGGTGGATCGCAAACTGTTACGGGTACTAGCGATTCTTCGATCACAACTCCAGGAGCAGGCATCGTGCCAAATCAGGATTCAGACAAGAGTACGCTTATGAGTACGGATTTATCCCATACTACCCCGGCAATCCTTACAACTGCACCGCAGGATGACGAATCATTGGGTATTGATCCGGTCAATCCGGATGCAGATCAAGCCGTACCGGATTCACTAAAAGTCGATCCGACTCATCCGCCAGTCAATAATCCATTTGGTTCAACTGGAGAAAAAGAGCCGAATGTCGATATTGATCGTTCTACTCAGAAAAAAGATGACCTGAAATAACCTGTTATCTTTAAGCAAAATCGACCACGCTCATGTGGTCGATTTTGTTTAGTCATAAGGAAAAATGAATGAATACCAAAAAACCTAACAAAGTTCTGGCTCCTTTAGTTATTGCAGGAATTACGATTGGCTTTTTTACCGCTGCCTATCGATTTATTTTTGTGAAGAGCAAACAGGACGAGCAGTCTGAGCGAGGGCTGGATAAGAAAATACCAGAGACAGACGAATTTAACTGAGAAGACAATCCTGCTCAGTCACTAGTAATAGAATTTATTTTTTAAAAAATATAGAATATTCAAATGAATACTAAAATAATTTTGGTATTTTTCTTGCATTAAAAATATAAAGAAAAGGAGATCAACAATATGTGGAAAGCACTGCAACATAAATTCATGGCATCTTCAGCAGATAACTTGCCGCTATGTCTGCGAGAAGCGCAAAAAATGCAGCTGACGATTGACCGTTTAACAAATACGGCCAATCTCAACCTGTTTAAAACAGACTATCTGGAATGAGTTAAGTAGCAATCCAGATTATCTATTGATTAAATATATTCCGATGCGGCATGTGCCGATGACCATGCCCATTGGAAGTTATAGCCGCCTAAATGTCCGGTGACATCCAGTACTTCACCAATAAAATACAAGCCTTTCTGCTTTTTACTTTCCATGGTTTTTGAGGATATTTCCGTGGTGTCTACACCACCCAAAGTCACCTCCGCTGTACGGTAGCCCTCAGTTCCTGAAGGTTTCACTTCAAAGCCATGCAGACGTGCCGCAATCTGTTCCAGCTTGTCATCACTGATATTACCAATGGCAGTTTCAGCGCTTTCAGTCCAGATCAGACTTTGTAATTCAGCCACCACACTTTTCGGTAAATATTCATTCAGTAGTGTGCGTAACAAGACTTTGGGCTGACTTTGTTTTTTCGTTTTAAAGAAATCCAGTAAATCTACGCTCGGTAAGAAATCGACCTTAAAGCTCTGACCGACATTCCAGTAATTGGAAAGTTGCAGGGAACTTGGCCCACTCAAACCGCGATGGGTAAACAGTAGTGCTTCGGTAAAACTATTAAGCTCATTGGAGAGTGTTGCTTCTACGGCATTTCCGCTTAAGCGCGTGGTGACTTCTTTAAATCCGTCAGAGAAGGTAAATGGAACCAGTCCGGCACGGGTTGGATAGACGTGATGTCCAAACTGTTTTGCAATCTCATAGCCAATGCCTGAACCGCCAAGCGTAGGAATCGATAAACCACCGGATGCCACGACTACAGATTCAACTTCAAAATATCCCAGTGAGGTCGCCACCTGAAAGCCTTGATCATCGACTGGATTGACTGCTTTCACTTCGCAGCTGGTTTTAATATCAACCAGACCAGTTTTGTCACATTCCGCCAGTAGCATAGACAAGATATCTTTTGCACCATTTAAGGTAAACAGCTGTCCATGTTTGCGCTCTTCATAATCAATACCATATTCACAAACCAAGCCGATAAAGTCCCAGTTGGTATAACGCGTTAAAGCTGAAATCACAAAATGTGGATTGTGTGAAATATAATTGCTCGGTTCGACTTCCAGATTGGTGAAATTACATTTACCACCGCCAGACATCAGGATTTTTTTGCCAATCTTATTGGCTTTTTCCACCACCACGACTTTGCGCCCACGTTGCGCAGCCATATACGCCGTCATTAAACCTGAGGCGCCGGCGCCTATGACTAGAACATCGTATTGCTTGGAAGACATCACACACTCAAGGGAGAAGAAAAGGGAAGCATTATAGACAATTTTATTTCAGCTTTCTCTATTCCAGAAAAATCAGTTCCGTGATTGCAGATTTGCAGTGGATTTTAAACATAAAATATTTGAAAGCTGTTTAAAACTCATGCATAGTTTTTGTACAAACTAAAAACATAATAACAAGGAAAAGCGAATGGCAAGCGCGGAAGATTTAAAACAATATAATCTCATTACGTATGTTCTTTATATTTTAGGATTTTTTCTTGGTCTTACCCCATTTATTGCGATTGTGATGAATTATATCAAGCGTGATGAAATGCGCGGAACCTGGCTGGAAAGTCATGTCGACTGGCAAATTAAAACCTTCTGGATCAGTTTGCTGGGTTATATCGTCGGTGGCTTATTAACTGTGATCTTGATTGGCTTCCTGATCGTATTTCTGGTCTTTATCTGGCATATCTACCGCTTGGTCAAAGGGTTAATTGCCTTAAATAACAATCAACCGATTCAAGCTTAAGTTGCTATAAAATCAAAGGAAATATTACGGCCTTGCAGACCACCACTATGAATTACCAGCAGTTTTGATCCAGCCGGAAAATAATTTTTCTCAATCAAATCAAAAATCCCCATCAACATTTTAGCGGTATAGACCTGCTCCAGTGGAATCATAAATTCGGCTTCAAAATCCCGGATAAACTGCATCAAGGCTGCACTGGTTTTGGCATAGCCACCACAGCAATAATCATCAAGAATGTTCCAGTTGGTTTTTTTCGTTAGTTGGGCGACTTCATCTTTTAAAAATGAACCTTTCAGCGCAGAAAATCCCAAAAGCTGTTGATGAGCATGACTAGCCTTAATCAAACCTGTAATCGTTCCGCCAGTGCCTACTGCACAACAAATGACATCAAATTGCGCATCGCCATATTTTAATATCTCCTGACAACCTTGAATCGCTAAAGCATTGGTTCCACCTTCAGGAATAATATAATGATTAGGAAATTGTCGAGCGAGTTCAGTTAAATACTCAAGCTGTTGCTTGCGCCGATATTCATCACGACTGACGAAATGCAATTGCATCCCGAATTGTTGGGCGGTGGCGAGCGTTGGATTCAATGGTCGATCAGCCAGTTCCTCACCCCGAATCACTCCAACACTCTGAAAACCAAACTGCTGTGCGGCAAATGCAGTAGCGGCAATATGATTGGAATAAGCACCTCCAAAACTCAGAATATGCTGATAACCCTGTCTTTTTGCTTCAAGAAAATTGTATTTCAGTTTAAAAAACTTATTGCCCGAAATTTGCGGATGCACCAGATCCAGACGACGTATTGTTAAAGTAATATCGTGAAAATTAATCTGTTGATCTAGAATATTTTGAGCAATGGTTTCGAACATAAAAGCTAACCAATTTCATGATTGAGGCATTATAGTGGAAGTACTAAAAATCAGAGCTTTTCAATAAGCCATTATTCGCTGAGAGCTATGGAATTGGTTGTAGATTGTCACAAATATTCTGCTGATTATTTAAACAATAATGCTAATCTAAACATAGGAAACCCTGAGGAGGGTAGAATAATGAAAATATTATCCTATGCTGTATTGGTCGGCATGCTGCTCAGTCTGTCGGGCTGTGATGATGCGATGAATAAGCCTAAAACAGAAACCCGTACCATGATAATTGGTGGTGTACCTGTATATGAGCAGGATTATAAACTGCTAGACAAACATTTGAGTGCTCAGGATCAGTTGAAACCTTAAGTAATTGCAATAGTTAAAATTAGTGACAAATCCAGAAATTTTTACAGCAAATCGTCAGGTTTTTGCTTAAAATAGCCCTTCAATTTTTAAGTCAGGTTATCTCGTGGAATCATTCTGGATTTTAGGTTCGATTGCTTTTGCCCTGATGTTAGGTGCAATGAGCCCCGGGCCGACTTCTATTTATGTAGCAAAAAATTCAATTGCCATTTCACGTAAACACGGTTTATTTACTGCATTGGGTACTGGTCTCGGTGCAGCGATTTTTGGTCTGCTGGCGGTTCTCGGTTTACAGGCATTTTTACTGGCAGTACCTTCGGCTTATCTGGCCTTAAAAATTTGTGGTGGTTTATATTTACTTTGGCTGGCTTTTAAAATTATTAAACATGCCAAAGATCCGATTGAAGCGGATACAACCATTAGCAAACAGATGTCTTTACGCCGTGCTTTTACCACCGGTTTAATCACACAGTTGTCCAATCCAAAAATTGCAATTGTGCTAGCCAGTATTTTTACCGCGTTATTGCCCAAAGAAATTCCAACGTATTTTTATTTTGTTTTGCCAATTCTATGTTTCTTTATTGATGCTGGCTGGTGTTCACTGGTCGCAGTTGCACTTTCTGCGGAAAAGCCACGTCGTGTTTATTTGAAGTTTAAGGCTTTGTTTGACCGCGCAGCAGGCGCAGTTATGACGGTACTTGGCTTAAAACTGATCTTTGGGATGAAATAAATAAAAAACAAAATATTAAAAATTTTGTTTAATTTTTGTTTAATCGTTTACTAATATTGTTATTATTCCTTGATTTTTAAACTATTAAATATCAGAGGGATGATATGTCTAATAAAAGATTGTTAATTGCTGCTTTTGGGTGTTTGACGTTTACTGCCTGTTCTACTACAGAGACTTCTAAAACGATTCAAGCTCCACAAGTAACCGCTGCGACTGCGACTGCGACTGTTAAATATAATGGTGTTAAAACTCCGGTATCAATTGGTAAGTTTGATAACCGTTCGAGTTATATGCGAGGTATTTTTTCAGACAATGTTGATCGTTTGGGTGGTCAAGCTAAGACTATTTTAGAAACACATTTACAGCAATCTGGTTATTTTTCTGTCCTTAATCGAGATAACTTGTCTGAACTTCAACAAGAGTCTGGCTTTAATAAAACATCACAATCTATTAAAGGTGCACGTTATGTACTTACAGGTGATGTATCTGAATTTGGCCGTAAAGAAGTTGGTGATCATCAATTTTTTGGTGTATTGGGCCGTGGTAAAACTCAAATTGCTTATGCCAAGGTAAATTTAAATATTGTAGATGTAAAAACAGCTGAAGTAGTTCATTCCGTTCAAGGAGCAGGTGAGTATGCACTGAGTGAGCGAGAAGTGCTAGGTTTTGGTTCATCAGCTTCTTATGATTCAACACTTAATGGGAAAGTTTTAGATTTGGCTGTACGTGAAGCAGTGAATAATCTTGTACTCGATATTCAAACCAATAAATGGTCTAACAAATAATAGGTTTGAAGCATGAAAAAATTATTCCTATTAGTGGGATGCTTAGTTTCACTAAGTTTAGTAGGGTGTGTAAGCGCACCAAAATCACTATACAGCTGGGGACAATATCCACAGCAAACATATTTACTTTTAACTGTTCCAGAAAAGGTTTCTCCGCAAGAGCAGATTGTTAAACTTGAAAAAGATATTGAAAAAGCGAAAGCAAAAAATGCGGCAGTTCCACCAGGTCTATATGCACATTTAGGTTTGTTAAACCTCAATATTAATAATGGCCCACGTGCAATTGAATACTTTGAATTAGAACGACAAGTTTATCCTGAGTCAACTATCTTAATGGATCGTTTATTGCAAAAAATGACAGGTGCAAGTGTGATGGGAGCGAAAAAATGAAAAATCTGAAACATTTATTCGCTTTAAGTGCAGTAGCAATTTTATTTACAGGTTGTACTATGGCACCTCAAAACACGCGTGATTTGAGCAGCTATACAGCCCATATGCCAAAATCTATTCTGGTAATGCCACCTGTAAATGAATCACCGGATACGCGAGCACCTTATAGTTATTGGTCAACAGTAACAGTTCCAATTGCGGAAGCTGGTTATTATGTTTTCCCAATAAGCGTAGTTGATACTATGTTTAAAGAAAATGGTGTCTACAATGGTTCTGATGCACAGATGGTGAGTCCACAAAAATTAAAGGAAATTTTCGGTGCAGACGCAGCACTTTATATTAAAGTAAAGGAATACGGTTCTAAGTATCAAGTAATTCAAACTGTAGCAACAGTCGCAGTTGAAGCAAAACTGGTTGATCTGAAAACAGGTGAATTACTTTGGGAAGGGACGGAGAAACAACAGCTTGCTAATAATAATAGTAATGCAGGATTGGTTGGCATGTTAGTGGGAGCTTTAGTAGATCAAATATCTAATCATCTAAGTGATAAAGCATATGTATTATCAGGAACAGTTAGTCATTTACTATATACACCTCGTTTGCCACAACAGAAGGGTTTGCTATATGGACCTCGCTCACTACATTTTGCGCAAAACTCATTAAATCCTTAATGCTATACGCTATAAAAAAGCCCCTAGTCGTAGAGGCTTTTTTTATATCAATTAAAAAGTATTTTCTTCCGAATTAGCAGAAATACGATGAATCGACAAGTCTGCACCGTTGAACTCTTCTTCCTCAGTCAGGCGAATACCCATCAAAACCTTAAGCAGGCCATACACCAAAAAACCACCCGCCAAAGCAATGACAATCGCCAGCACTGTACCTATGAGTTGTGAAATTAAAGAAACTCCTCCCATTCCTCCAAGCCATTGCTGACCGAAAATACCCACAGCTAATCCGCCAAAAGCACCACAAACGCCATGTAAAGGCCAGACTCCCAATACATCATCCACTCTGAGTTTATTTTGGGTATAGGTAAATAATTTCACAAAAATAATACCGGCGCTGATCCCGATAAAAAAAGCACCCAACGGATGAACGACGTCTGATCCGGCACAAATCGCCACCAGACCTGCTAAGGGACCATTATGCAGGAAGCCCGGGTCATCTTTCCCCGCAACTTTGGCTGCTATTGTTCCACCGACCATGGCCATCAAGGAATTAATGGCGACCAGTCCAGAAATGGCATCCAGCCGCTGCGCGCTCATTACATTGAAACCGAACCATCCAACAATCAGAATCCAGGAACCTAAAGCCAAAAAAGGAATCGATGAAGGAGGATGCGCGGTGATCCGGCCATCTTTTTTGTAACGGCCATGACGCGCACCAAGTAGGATTATTGCGGCAAGTGCAATCCAGCCGCCCATTGCATGAACGACAACTGAACCGGCAAAATCATGAAAACTGGCACCAAATGTATGGGCCAGCCAATCCTGAAAACCAAGGTTGCCATTCCAGATCATACCTTCAAAAAAAGGATAGATTAGCGCAACCAGGAATAGGGTGGCTAAAGCCTGTGAACGCATTTTGGCACGCTCTGCAATTCCTCCAGAGATAATCGCCGGAATTGCTGCGGCAAAGGTCAACAGGAAAAAACAGCGCATCAGATTGTAGCCATGATCGGCAGACAAGGTTGAAGCATCATGGAAAAAGTGCTGACCGTAGGCAATATAGTAGCCCACTAAAAAATAGGCGATCGCAGAAATGGCAAAGTCGGTTAGAATTTTACTTAAGGCATTGACCTGGTTTTTATGTCGAACTGTTCCAAGCTCTAAAAAAGCAAATCCAGCATGCATGGCAAGCACTAGAACTGCACCGAGAAGAAGAAATAATAAGTCTATATTTTGCATGGTGCGTTCCAATTTAGTGCGCGGGATCACAAAAGAAAATCAGTATATAGAGGCAAATTGATTGTAGAAGAGGGGGAAGCAAGGGAAATTTTGATGAAGAATTTCGTTAAATGAATAAGACTCGATATAAAGCACACTACAATTTTTGTGCACCAAACTAAGACATAGCAAGAGTTCATAAAATTCAAATTTATATTATATTTTTAGGTGTTTATATTTATCGTAAGAAAAACGGTGCTAAAAAAGCATGCTAAAGGTGCACATGAAAAGTGAAAGATTTTTAAGAAAAAATTTAAAAATAAACGAAATCATTGCTTTTAAATTTCAAAGCGTCATTCAAGTTTTAAATTTACCAAGTCATAGGGAATCTGGCTGAAAGATATTTAAAATAAATGAAACCCTAAAAAATTAGGGTTTCATGCTTAGATAAAATTATTGAAGTATTCAATTAATCTTTAAAATGTACCGAAATCCATTGATAGCTCTTGTTATCTTTAGAATAAATATGTCCAATCCCAGGGAATGGCAAATGTGGTGCTGCTACTGTCTGACCATTCTTCGCATATTCAGCAAAATACTTTAAGCGAGTTTCAATCGCCTTTTTCGGATCGACATCGAAGTCAACGCCGGTCTGTGGGCGATCAAACTGAAGTGTATGTGAGTGCACAATATCTCCAATAAACACCATTTCCTGGGCTTGTGATTTTAAGCTAAAACCAAAATGTCCCGGTGTATGTCCAGCCGAACTGATGACATCGAAAGCATGGATTTTATCGCCAGTTTTAAAGGTTTTGAGCTGATTTTTGGCCTGATAGGGTGCAATGGCTTTCTTGATTTTATCGACTGTGCCCAAAAAACCTGCCTGCTTTGCTTTTGGTAATTTGTCTACCGTTTTAGGATTCATCCAGAAATCCAGTTCAGCTTGAGACACATAAATGTTGGCATTGGGAAAATTGGCAACGCCATTATTACTGATGCCGCATACATGGTCAGGATGTAAATGCGTGAGTAGGATGGCATTGACCTGTTCAGGTTTATGCCCTGAAGCCTGTAAATTGGAATACACTGAACCTAGGTGTGGACCATTACAGCTTGAAGTCCCGCTATCGACCAGAACCAGTTCTTTGGATGTATTGACCAGAAAGGCATTCACGGAGGTTTGGATGCCTTTGGCCTGATCGACGTAGTATTTTTTCAATATCTGGTCGGCTTGGGCTGCTGGAATATCTTTAAATAAGGCTTTGGACAGATAATTGGTCCCATCTAGCAGGGCAGTAATCTGGTAATCCCCGAAGTTATGCTGATAATAACCGGGAACCTGTTTTTGTTGTTGGGTGCTAGAAATTGTTTGTGCATGTGTTTGAGAGATACCCGCCATTGAGCCTAAAGCAAGCAGTGACATGACGAGAGAAGAGGTGAAGTATTTCATGGCTATTCTTATGTAATTAAAGTCAATTCTATGTATTAGCACGGATGCCAGCAAAAAAGAATATTAATATATTTACCATTTTTTAAAATAGCAATGCCGATTTAGCATCTGTACTAAAAATTCAGTCTGAATCTGTATATTGATTTTTTTAAAGTAAGGAACCTGTTTTTTATAAAAATATTATTATAAATAAAATGCTTAGATATATTTCACTTTTTATGAAAAGCTCGTTAACATGGGGTATTACGAACAAGCTTTGGGTGTCTCGATGAGTTTTTGGAAAAGAAAAAACAATGCCAGCTTTGTATTTTTCATTATTACCTTATATTCACTACTGGGCTTTGGACTAGGTTATGTTATCTGGGAATTTATCCTACAAGGCTAAGTAACCCAGCAATAAAAAAGCCTCTAGAGATAGGGGCTTTTTTGATATTTGGATTTTATGAGGGGATTAGCCAGCGACTTGTTTTTAGGTGGTGATGGTGATGGGTTAAGCTGCTTGAGTTGTGATAGCTGTTGTGCTTACCATAAGTGCTAAAAATAGAGGTTTTAATTTCTTCATAAGTTTCTTATTGGTTTTAGAAGCATAATCTATTTTTAAAACATTGTTTAAAATTTTTCTTGATTATAAAATGTACAATTATTCCATAAGAGCACTGTATGAGCGAACCAGAATACTCAGGAAAACCTTTAGCTTATTTAGATCAAAATATTTGAGATTTATTCGTGAAAAGATTTGATCGCAATAATGATATATATTCTTATTTTAATGAGAGTTTCCAGATTGTATACTCTGATACTACCTTAGGTGAAATTTATAAAGCTTTTCTTAATGCAAAAGAAGAAGATAAAGAAAAAACAGTTGAAAAATATTTAAATATTCTAGAATGGTTAAATGCAAATCATATAAGAATCGCCTACAACAGGAACTTAGAATTTTTAGATTCATGTGTAATTTCTCAAGCCTCTGTAAGGGAGTGGTTTCACAATTATGTTGAAAATAAAACCGAGTGGGGATTTTTGGATCAACATATTTATGACCAATTTTTATTAAGTTATCAGAAAAATAAAAATATTCATGAAATTAAAAAGGAGGCATTATTTTCTTATGAAAAAAATCTCGAAAAAATGAGAAAAGCTAAAGATGAGTTAGAAAATTTCCCTCAGCTTAGATACAAAGCGGAAGCTATGTATCAAGAAATATATAGCCAAAAAGAAATATATGAACAAGCAATAGAAGCTACGCTTTCATTAATTGTAAAAAATGCAGAGCAGGATAAAATGAGTGAAATTTTCAGAAATGAAGTGGGGGATTTCTGCTAAACAACTAAATAATATAAATATGCCTCAAGTAGTCGAGAAAATTTGGAATTTATATAAAGAAAAAGAGGATTATAAAAATTTTACTATTGATGATTTTTGGACTATTAATGTTTTAGAGAAAAATAAAGAACGAAAACTTTATAAATATGAAAAAGTAAATATAATCTACAATATGATGAATTTTATTGGTTTTTATTCAGATACTAAATTAGATCATGTTAATGGTGTGCAGCGTTCAATTAGTGATTTCACTCATGCACAGATAGCATCTTTTTGTCATTTTTTCTTTACAAATGATAATAATTTAATCAAGAAAGTTGATGCTATTTATGAATATTTGGACATACCAACTCAATTAGCTCATATTGATGTTAATTCTAATTGAAACACTATTTACTTTTGTTGGGGCAAAAGTAACAAAACCCCTTTGCTCGTTAGAGGGCACATCCATGTACCCCTAACGAACGGGCGACATCCATGTCGCAGGTTATTTGATTTGATTAATAGTTAACTTGAAGATTTAGTACATCGCATAAGTCTTCTTTTATTTGCTCCATTAATTTTTTCTCGTTATAGACATAAAAAATTTTTCATTTTTATATGTTTATAAATGTTGTAGTCATTTTAAATAGTACACTCTATTAATAAATACTCTAGTAGTAAGTATTAATGAATAAAGCGACATGGATGTCGCCGTTCACTTGTGATACATGGACGTATCATCAAGTGAACAAAAGATTTTTGTTACTTTTGATCTTTCAAAAGTAAGGTAATGCCTACGCAAAGAAAATATGTTTTATAAAATTATAATGGGGCAGTAATTAAATAAATCCTCTCCCTAACCCTCTCCTTTTTCAAAGGAGAGGGAACTTAATGCATAAAAAAGCCCCTACATCAGTAGAGGCTTTTTTGTATCTTAGATTAAAAAACCTTAAGACACTTTATCACCCGGTTTAGCACCAGATTCAGGTGAAATTACCCAAACGCCGTCGCCATTACCCGCTGCTAAAACCATTCCGTTTGAAATACCAAAACGCATCTTACGTGGCGCAAGGTTAGCCACCATCACCACCAATTTGCCTTTTAGGTCTTCAGGTTGGTAGAACTCACGAATACCACTGAACACATTACGTGGCTCAGCTTCACCAACGTTTAAAGTGAGTTGAAGCAGTTTGTCAGAACCTTCAACCGTAGCCGCTCCCAAAACTTCAGCAACACGCAGGTCAACTTTCATAAAATCATCAATATTAATGATTTCAGCTTCACCGACTTTAGGTTCAGGCTTTTTCTCAGTCTTCTTCTCTTTTTTCTTTTCAGCTTTAGCTGGTTCAGCAGCAGGGGCAGCTAAAGAATCTTTAGAAGCATCAACCATTGCCGCAACAGCTTTTGGATCTACACGTTGCATCAATGGTTGGAACAATGCAATTTCATGACCCAACAGAATTGTTTCGCGAGAAGCAAAATCGAAGCTTTCAAGTTGCAAGAAATCTTGAACCTGTTGAGCCAAAGTTGGCAATACAGGCGCTAAATACACTGCCAATTGACGGAACAGGTTGATCCCCACAGAACATACATCATGAACCTGTTGTTCCTGACTTTCTTGTTTCGCAAGTGCCCAAGGCTTTTTCTCGTCGATGTACTGGTTGGCTTTGTCTGCCAGCGCCATGATTTCACGAATCGCAGCAGAGAATTCACGTGCTTCATAAGCCTGAGCAATTGAGCTACCTGCATCAATAAAGCTTTGTACCAGTTCAGGTTCTGCACAGGTAGCGCTTAGCTTGTTATCAAACTTGGTGTTGATGAACTTCGCACAACGGCTGGCAATATTCACGACTTTACCAACAAGGTCAGAGTTTACCTTCTGAACGAAATCATCAAGGTTCAAGTCAGAATCTTCAACTTTGTCAGAAAGTTTAGATGCAAAGTAATAACGTAAATATTCAGGATTTAAATGCTCTAAATACGTTTCAGCTTTAATGAATGTACCACGAGATTTAGACATCTTCTGACCATTTACAGTCAAGAAACCATTCACGAATAAGCCAGATGGCGTGCGGTAGTTAGCGCCTTCAAGCATTGCCGGCCAGAACAGGGCATGGAAATATACGATGTCTTTACCAATGAAGTGATAGACCTCATTTTCAGAATCTTTTTTCCAGTAGTCATCAAAATTCAATTCAGGACGTTTGGTTTTGATGTAGTTTTCAAAACTTGACATATAGCCAATTGGCGCATCCACCCAAACATAGAAATATTTGTTTGGCGCATCTGGAATTTCAAAACCGAAATACGGCGCATCACGTGAGATGTCCCAGTCGTTCAAGCCATTTTCAAACCATTCGTCCAGCTTGTTGGCAATCGATACCGGCAAGCGACCTTCATCACGAGTCCATTTTTGCAGGTATTCACCAAAATTTGGCAATTTAAAAAAGTAATGATCAGATGATTTTTCGACTGGTGTTGCGCCACTTAAAGTTGAATGTGGATTCAACAATTCTGTTGCATTATAGGTAGCACCGCAGACTTCACACGAGTCGCCGTATTGATCTTCCGCCTTACATTTCGGACAGGTGCCTTTAATGAAACGGTCTGACAGGAACATGCCTTTTTCAGGATCAAAAAGCTGGGTCACTGGACGAACAGCAATATTGCCCGCGTCACGGTTTTTCACATAGATTTCTGACGCACGGGCACGGTTGGTATCGCTATGCGTAGAATCATAATGATCGAAATGCACCCCAAAACCGTCAAAGTCACGAATGTGTTCTTTTTGCACATTGGCAATTTGCGCTTCAGGTGAAATGCCATTCGCTTCGGCACGCAGCATGATCGCAGTTCCGTGAGCATCATCCGCACAGACATAAGTCACATCATGACCCATCGCGCGCATGGCACGTACCCAAATATCTGCTTGGATATAGCCAAGTAAGTGACCCATATGAATCGGGCCATTGGCGTAAGGAAGGGCATTGGTGACTAAAATTTTACGCACGGATTCACTCTCTCATTCGTATTCATTATGCAATGGGCCATAATTTTACATGATGCCGAGGGGATTACAAAGAAATGCTTTGCTGAAACCCTGCGAATAGATGGACTTGGACAGCTCGAATACGAAAGTCTGAATCATCTTTAGCATAGAGCTTTTCAATACGGATTTGACTCAGCTCATGCTACATCCTGCAAATAATAGCAACAACATGTACAGGCTTTGTTGCAGTTTGCTTACTTCGCCCAATTCGCGTGAGGCTTTGTGCTAAAAAAATGGCTGATTGTTTATATGATATGCCTAAGGAGGGTACCTCATGACTCAGCGGAACCAAAACAATACGTCGAAGCAAAATCAAGATAAAGAACAACATGCACGCGAATTGAATGATCAGCTTGCAAAAGAGCAAAAGCAAAACGAGATGGATAAACAGCATAATCAGGAACATAAGAACGGGAAAAGTGCCCAGACCCATGCTGATCAGAAGTCTGATACCCAGCATAACGGCAAAGATGCAAATGCTGAGCAATCAGCGCAAAAAGACAGTTCTAAAGAGAATCAGTCCGATAAAAAAACTGAAAGCTTTAAGATGGATGACTTAAAAGCCAAGGCGATTGCGATCGGTGAAGAGCTATTGCAAAAAGGTGAAAAGCTTCTGAATGAGCTGAAACATGGCAAATCTGGCAACCAGCAAAATGCTGAGCAAGGTTCGGATGATGCGAAAAAGGCCAAAGCGGATCATACATCTCAAGATAAATCATCTAACAAGTCAGATAAACAAAATGCTAAAGATGGTCAGATCGATCAGCAGGCAGGTATGGCAAATTTAAAAGATGAAGCCATGCATAAGTTTGAAGATACCAGACAGAAAATCACAGACTTAGTCAGTGAAGCCTCGGTTAAGTTCGCTGAGCTGAAACAGATGGCAACTGATACGATGAATAAAATGAAAGATAATCAATCGAAGGAAGGTGATTCTGATCAGCAGCAAGATGCCAAAGATAGAGATTCAGAAAGCAGCTCTCAGTCCAAAAAGGATGAATCGAAACAAGATCAGGATAAAAATACGAAGGATCAACAGGACAAATCTGAAAACAATAAAAATCATAAATAGTCTGTGATCATAGAGCCACTTTAATCACAGAGGGTTAAAGTGGCTTGATACGCAAGAGATCAATAAAAAAAATTATTACATCAAAATAATCTATCTCTCTTTTCTTTCATTATTTCTATTCACCAAGATTTCATAAAACATTTCACAAAACCAAGTAAAATAGTTGGGAATTTAAGATATCTCTTTCATCTTCTCCAATACAGTGCTTAACCTTAGCCTAAAACCCCGTTAAACTAAGCTATTCAGATGTCGATCTACATTTTTGGAGTAACCTATGTCGTGGCTTTCTTCGCTTAAATCGGTTTTTTCGCCTTCCAAGGAGGTGAACGAAGAAGCTGTGCAGAACGTACTGCAAAACTATATCTTGCCAAATTCCAGCAATCCCTTGAAAGATCGTATTACTCAGGTCAATGTACAGGGTGAAATTCTGCAAATCACTTTGAATACCTATCCCGAAGAAAAAGCGCAGCTGCAACAGATTCATGATGAACTGGCGGAAGCTTTGCAAAAATGTGGTATTCAAGAGCTGAATATGCATGTGATTCAGCAGAAAACTGGACATAAGAAAGAAGGGGGTTGCGGGCATAACCATGCTGAAGGTGAAAACTGTTCAAGCGAGCCTAAATCGGAAGCAAAACCCAATCTTCCGCCTGTGGTTGATGCGTCGGCACAGCCTACAAAAACAGAAGAAGCTGATCCGAATAATCCACCTATTCAAAAAGCTGCGCCGCAACAGCGTGATGTCCCGAAACACCCACGCATTCAAAATGTGATTCTGGTGTCATCTGGTAAAGGTGGCGTAGGTAAATCGACCACTACCGTGAATTTGGCCTTGGCTTTACAAAAAATAGGCCTGCGCGTAGGCGTACTGGATGCCGACATTTACGGTCCAAGTATTCCAACCATGCTCGGCAATGCTGGAAAAACGCCAATGATTGAAGCAGAACAGTTTGTTCCTATTGAAGCCTATGGGATGGCAGTATTATCAATTGGCCATTTAACTGGAGACCACAATACTCCAGTCGCCTGGCGTGGTCCAAAAGCCACGGGTGCATTAATGCAGTTATTCAATCAGACCCTATGGCCAGACCTCGATGTGCTGATGATTGATATGCCACCTGGCACAGGCGATATCCAGTTAACCCTAGCGCAGCGTATTCCGGTGACGGGTGCAGTGATTGTGACAACGCCACAAAACGTGGCCTTGCTGGATGCCACCAAAGGCATTGAATTGTTTAACCGCGTGCAGATTCCGATCATGGGCGTGATTGAAAATATGTCGACACATATCTGCTCAAATTGTGGGTTTGAAGAACAGATTTTTGGTACAGGCGGTGGAGATAAACTGTCTGAGCAATATCAAATCCCATTATTGGGTCGTTTACCTTTGGATGCTAAAATTCGTGAAAATGCGGATGCCGGTACACCTTCTGTCATTGCCGAAGATGCTGCTGCAGAAAGTTATATGCTGATTGCAGAGAAAATTGCAGCGCAGCTACCTAAAGTAGAAAAAGATCATAGCCGAATTTTTTAATTCTATAGACAATTCAGATATTTAAGCCTTAGCTAAAAGCTAGGGCTTTTTATTTCTTATTTTTAAAATTAGCCCGATTTAAATGATTGAAATTGACTGAAATGACTATCGGGTGTTTATCCTAAATATTTATATAAGCATTTGTATTAATTGGAATAAATAAACTTGAATTTTGGATTATATGTTCTCTTACAATTATTTTTTTGCAGCACTGACCGAATTCTTCTATGCTACTCGGATTAGAGCGAGGTCAAACTATGATTTCATGGTTTTTTATTGGTTTAGTGGTAACTATTCTTTTAACACCAGGCCCAACCAATACCTTATTGGCATCTTCAGGCATTCAGGTCGGATTTAAAAAAACATTTCGTTTAATTCCTGCTGAAGCCTTTGGTTATTTTATCGCCATTAGCTTGTGGGGTATTCTGATCGGAAAAATTTCCGTTCATCTTCCGCTGTTACCAACTATTCTCAAACTTTTTAGTGCTGGCTATATTCTGTTTCTCGCTGTGAAATTATGGCGAACAGCAGAAATAAGTGAAAATCTTGAAAATGTCTCGATTCGCGCACGAGAATTATTTTTGGCAACCTTGCTTAATCCTAAAGCACTTTTATTTGCCTCAGCTATTTTTCCTGTCATTGTCTGGAAAAGCAGTCAGCATTACGTGACTCATATGCTTGTTTTCTTGCTTCTGCTGATTCCGATTGCATTCTTCTGGACTTTTTTAGGCTCAATCCTGGCCAGAAAAAACAGCCGCTGGCTCAATCAGAAAAACTTGCAAAAAACGGCTTCGCTGGTGCTAATGAGCTTTTCTATTCCTTTAAGTTATTCTGCACTTTTAAGTTTATAAGCTGATCTCAATCAGCAATTTTTTGGCAACTTCAGCTCTAAGCCTTTCACTTATTTTCATTAGTGTCAATTTCAGTTAAAGTACGTCGCAATAACTTGTTTTTAAGATTTTTGGATTATATCAATGGCAATTAAGTCTGATCGTTGGATTCGCGAAATGAGCGAAAAACACGGCATGATTGAACCGTATGCAGAAAACCAGGTACGTTTGGATGAAAATGGTCAAAAGCTGATTTCGTATGGCGTATCCAGCTACGGTTATGACGTGCGTTGTGCACGTGAATTTAAAGTATTCACCAATGTGCATTCTGCAATTGTCGATCCGAAGAACTTTGATGAACGCAGCTTTATTGATATCGAGTCGGATGTTTGCATTATTCCGCCTAACTCGTTTGCTTTAGCGCGTACGATCGAATATTTCCGCATTCCACGTAATGTCTTGACCGTGTGTTTGGGCAAATCCACTTATGCGCGTTGTGGCATCATTGTCAACGTGACTCCGCTTGAGCCAGAATGGGAAGGACACGTAACTTTAGAGTTTTCAAATACGACCAATCTTCCTGCACGTATTTATGCAGGTGAAGGTGTAGCGCAAATGCTATTTTTTGAATCTGATGAAGTCTGTGAAACTTCATATAAAGATCGTGGTGGTAAATATCAAGGTCAGACAGGCGTTACTTTGCCGAAGACCTAATTGCTTTAAGATATTGAATGACGGGACTTTATGTCCCGTTTATTTTTTTGAGATTTTCATTCATCGGAAACTGCTATTTTTCGCCTAATTGGCTTTGGCATCTGTATTAAAAATCAGCATAATGGATTCCGCATAACCATAAAAAAGATGCAATGCATTATAAAAAATCAAAGATTGGCGGCTGGGAAGCTGAAGCATAAGGTGCGGAGCATCGAATAAAAAGGAAAGAGTGAGATGACTCAGATAAAAGATATATTTAAATTTCGCAAAAGTTATTTGGCGATGACAATCGGTTTCAGCCTGTTGCCTTCTGCACATGCGATGCAGGAATTATCAGATTCTTCTCTTTCTGACACCACAGGTGAGGGTGTTGCGCTCGTTCTTGATGATTTTAAAATGGTGTTTCAAGGTCCTAAAGATCTTTCTGCTGGTTCCAGTTACGCGAGAGGCATTGAAAATCCCGGACAAGCAGATACAGGATTCATTCGTATTATTCCGACTGGTGAAAATTACAACCAACTTGGGCAGCGTGTATACGACAAAGTTTATAAATCTACATATGATAATGCTTTTCATGTTGAAAGAACGCAGAATTATGCAACTGAGTATCAGCAAGCCTATGATACGTTAAAAACTAATTTTTATGATACGAATTATAATACGATTAAGAATACTCATGATACACAGACAAACCGGGACGCATTTAAGCAAGAATTAGTTGATTATTATTATAACACCGACTTTATTAAAGCCTATTATGACCAACGTCGTGATGATTATTATAATGGAGCCGGTAAACCCGCTTTAATTCAATATAGTCTAGTCGATGATGGCACAACAATGTTTGATCACTCACCGGGGAATCTAATTGATTTAAATAATAAGGCAAAAACAAATACATTGGAAATGATTGACCTTCTTTATGGTAAGGATGCGACGAAATCAATTCCTGCAACTGAATGGAGTACGTCTGGTACTAGGGAAAATATTATTGGAGCAATTGTAGATGCAAGAATTATTGCATTAATTAAAGCAGATTATGATAAAAAATTTGAAGCTGCTTTAGCCGGAATGATGAAAGATGCAGATAGTGCTGCTATGGCTGAAATCATTGCTAGAGCAGATCAGGCTGCTAAAGCTGAAGCTGCTAAAAGTTCTGTGAGTACTTTAAGAACTAAAGCTGATGTGTTTATTTATGGTCTGGCATTATCGAAAAGCGATGGTTCTTTAAGCACACGATACAGTAATCAGGGTTTTAGCTGGGGATCAGCAGATAATCCTTGGTTATTCCGGGCAGGAACTGAAAACGTCAAACAGTTTAAGGACGCTGCTAAAGATGTAGGCTATATTGCTTTGGAAGCCCCATTAAGTCCAATTGCAGGGGTCGAAAGTGATAATAATATCAAGCTGGGCTTCTGGAGTGATATTTTTGCACGTGAGCTTAATTCCTCGAATGCTGTAGATCCTATAACGGGTGGGCCGACTTCAGGCCTTGACACAAATTATCGATTAAGAACTCAATTTATTGCCAATGGTCTGAGTTTTAATGGCTCGCAAGTTCGGTTATTCCAAACCTTAGAATCTGACAATAAGAATTACAGCCAAACATTAGGTATGGCGAGTATTGTTCGTCTGAATACCAATGATCGACCAGAAACTCTAAGCAGCAGCGATAACAATCTTAACAGTAAAGGTATACGTCTCAGTACCGCAGCAAAAACAGATGCACTTGATGGTAATGTCCCGACCCCAGCCTTGAATGGAAGTGCTGCTCCGATATTTCATGATTCTGAAGGCTTATATCTATATAGCCCAAATATTAACTTGGTGCTTGGTAATATGTACCAGCCTTTCGTTGTCGGTTCAGAAAACAATAATATTATTTTAGAAGTGACACGTATTCCCAATATTCCTGCTATTTATAATCAAATTTATCAGAATTATGGGGGCGGACTGGGTACAACGGATTTAAAGGGTTCGACCTGTAATGTCTATAGTTGTGGTACACCGATTAAAAATAATGCGTCAGATACCACCGCACTTTATCAAGGGCGTAATGCGACTCACAGTAGCATCTCAATAGGGACAACAGAGCGTATCTCAGGAACAAATTTGCTGCGCGCCAAGGATGGTGTCAATTCAACCGGAGTTGTATTTAAAAGTGTTGATGGCTCAAGTAAGAATTTTGGATCTGCTGTCATCGACGGTGTCCTGATTCAGCATCTGAAAATTAAAACAACTGGTCTATAAGGAAATATTGAAATGTCCAAATTAGTCACTCTCTGTGCATTATTATGTACTTCTATGACCAGTTTTGCCGGCTTGGAAACCCTTGATCAGCAAGCATTAACCAATACAGTGGGGCAGGGTGGAGCGGACCTGAATTGGACTTTATCCTTAAATCATCTTTATGCGACAGATTTAAGTAAAGATAAAATTTCTCGGCTTGATGGAAACGATAACCCGCTCGAAGTATTTTATGTTCTAGATCCGACAACTTGTGGGGTAACAAAACAATTTTGCCGTTTAGCAATAGCGCCGAATAACCATGTCGATGCCAATGGAAATAAAAAATGGTTAGTGTTTAAAGGCATTCAAGGCACGATTCAGATTGATAAGTTTTCGATCGATGGGACAACCATCATTAATCATCGTAATGAACCACAAACGGCGATGCAAATTACCTTTTATGATAACCAGCCTTTAAAGATCCGTAATTTAGGCTTTAATACAGTTTCCATTGAAACGGGTACAGGTGCTGGCGCCTTAGAAGGTTATGCCAATACAGGTGTTTATAGTACGTATACAGGGCGTACCTATAATGCCGATGGAACCTATACAACCGCACCCCAAGATGTTCCTTCGTTTGATCAAGGTGCTGAAAAAGGATTTATGGGGTTGAACGTTCATGGAAATCTGCATATGTCAGGCAATTTGAAAATATTTGGTTATAACTGTACAGGTGGGGCACAAAGTCGTTGTTAGTAACAACGTCAAGTACAGCATAAGGATATATAAATGAAAAAAACAACAATAAAGTTGAAATTGCTAACAGTATGCATGTGTCTTATACAACAAGGTTATGCATTTGAAGCTATTGAAGAGCAAGAATTGAGTGAAGTCACTGGACAAGATGGTATGGTGATTACTCATGAAATCTCTAAAGCCAGTATTGCTCAAGCCAATTGGTATGATCCAAATCCAACTGCCAACACTAAAATGGGTTTAGGTCTACATAATGTTGAGATTACTGGAAAAGATAATAAACCAATCATTAGTCAACTTGAAATAGATGTAGGTACCACTTCACAAGGGGCAGGGCTTCGGCTTGCTGCAAGTGTTTCACCATTTCAAGCCACTGCAGATTTAAAGTTGGTAAAGATCGCCTGTACGACCAATCCATGTAGTCAATCTGCGAATAGTATTCGGACTGCGGGTACTCAATCTAATCAAAGTTTGGGGGCATTAGGGATTAGTACCTCTACACCGCTTAGTGTGCTATTACAAACCAGTGCAGGTCTATTTAATAAAGATTCAATTGCCAGTATCGATTTTCAGCTTAAAAATGCCACGATTAGTCATAAATTAGGTGAAAATAGTCTGATTTTGAATGACTTTAACTTTAACTTCGCGGGTCAAGGATATATGTACATTGACCCGGATGAAGGCGTGGTACTCACCACACGAAATGGCAGTCAAGATCACTATGTGGATCTAAAGCGTGCTGAAGATATTACCGATATCGCGGCTGGCCGGGTTAATCCGACCAATCCAGGGGTTAATATTGACTTGCGTTATAACACGCCAAATAATGAACGCAAAAATATTATGCGTTTAGGGGCTTCGGGTGCAGTCACTAACGCAAGATTATCGATGAGTGCCGATCAAACCCAGATAGGTACTTTTGATGTCAGTAACAAGGTGAATGGTGTACTAGAACGTCAGGACAAAACTGCAACAGGTTACAGTGGCCTGGTCGGAGAAGGTGGTTTGAATCTGGGCTTGTCTGCAGAGTTTACAGGTGCTAATAGTACCGGGCTTCCAGCAACTATGGCACCTACAACACTTGAGATTGGTCATACTGGTAAGGGAAGCCATGCTGTGCAATTTTCCAAGCTCAGACCATTGACTACACGTAATGCTGCCGGTTCCTTACACGGTAAAAATGCTTATATCGACTTTGGGAATATATATATAAATACCATTACTGCAAAAAGTCTCGATTTCATAATCAATGAAAATATGCAGAAGACTTTAGGTAGCAGTAGCACTGTGCTTAAACAGACACTCAGTACCACCACGAATGGAGAAGATTTTGCCTATATCGCAGTGCGCGGCATGGATTTTCAGTCTATTGCTGCGAAAGCACGTTTCATATCAGATAACTCTTTGGCGGAAATTGGTGGCGATGGTGGTTCATGGGGAATCGGTATTCCTATTTATAATTTAAATGCCAATGTTGCGTTGTCTGGAACGACTTATGGAACAGACAATAAGCAAGCAATTGCTTATAACATTATGGCATCTACAGAAGGCTATGGAATTGACAAGAAAACCGGTTTACCAAGCACAACCTCGATTATATTGATTGATGGTAAAAATGGTGAGCATGGTGAGGCTGTTAACTATTATGCTGGTTTTAGGAATATCGATGCTTTGATCAAGTCAGAAGGGATTATTAGTTATAAAGATGAAGGTATTTATATTCGCGCTGATAAGCTGCTGATTGGAGCCAAAGCTGAGCTTGCGATTGGTCAATTACCAGGATCTAAATATAATTGTACCAATGCATCGGTCACTAAATGCGAGGGCTATGTGCCTCATGATAATTTTTCTAAACGTGATGATGTCCTGACTAATATTGCTTTTAAACTTGATGGAAATGGTGAGCTTCTGATTATTCCTGGTGTAGACCCAACCAGCAGTTCACCAGATACCAACTTCCTGTCATTTGATGCAAACTTTAAGTTTAGACCCCTTACCGCAGAAGAAAATGCAAACAAAGATAATCTGGGCAGCTATTTTAGTATTGCCAATGAAGATATTGATTCAACCGGGATATTAAAAACTTCGTCAATTAACTTTAACCAGATGGAAGGTCATTTGGGTGTCAAAGCAAAAGTTCGTGTCAGTGCAGATACAGTGACTTTGGATAATCAGGTCAAACTCAATTATGAAAATAATATTGCAACACCATTTAAAACCAATTTTGCCATGGCGACCAATGGCAATATGCAAAACATGGCAAGTATTGCACTGACTGGTGGAACTATTCGTAGCACGATGGGAATCACACCACGCTAAAAATCAGGATGAGAAAAATGAAAAAAATAATATTAAAAAGTCTAGTGGTAGCTATGATGGGCCTAAGTGGTCAGGTATCTGCATTAACCTCATTGGAAGACCAAGAGCTCTCAGAAGTCAATGGGCAGGCTTTATTGTCAATGGAGGTTCAGTCTGGGTTTAACCAGATGGATAATCTAGGAGCTACTTATGACCAGAGTAATATCTCATTTTATAAATTAGGCCTGGAAGCCGAGATGGAAATTAATGCCAATATAAAAAAGCTACAACTCGGGTGTGGCGGTGTTAATGGTGCAACCGGCTGTGATATTGATATTGATCATATTGCCTTAAGTGGTAATCCTACAAATGGCGCGGATCGTGCCGCGACTTCAGCTCTGATTACTAATCCATTTGTACAATTTGCCATAAAAAATCCAAATCAGGCATCTACACGTGAAGTTTTAGGTTTTCGTTTAAGTGCGGAAAAGATTTCAGGTCTATTGACAATGGGGACAGAAAATAGTGCTACACCAAATGGTATTAACAGTTTCAGTGGTTATATGAAAACAAAATCTTCATCAGGAGTTGCAACAACCGCTCCTCGTGTCATGGATTATGCTGCAACTGGAATGAATATTGAGGGCACGGTAAAAGGCACTTTATTAGGTCAACCATTACCTCTTGATTTACATTACACATCTAGCAATTATGCTTTGCAGTTAAATTCTACAACAGCACCTTTTACTATTCCTGCTACGATAGTGTCAGGAACACGAATGAAAGAAGTTGTACTAAAAGGGACAGGGACAGTAGGTCGTATTGATTTTAAAGGACCATTAGAAGCAGAATTATTGGATGGAGCATTAAAATTAAATAAAGATATTACAGGTTACTTAACCGGGCTACAGACAGACATTACCGTTAAACAAAATCTTGGACTTATTCATGCTTTATATTTAAATAATCCAGCTTCACTCTCCTTGCAATCCCAAAGCATCTTATGGCCTGGTGCAGCAGTCGCGGCAAAACAAGGGTGGTGGATGGCAATGGAAGATGAAGTGGATTTAGGAAGTATTTCACCTTCCTATAGTGTGCCAATTTCAGATGCTGTTTTAAAGCAAACCATTGCAGGAATTAACCATGATTTAACCACTAATGTGCGAGATTGTGGAAGTCTGGTTTTTGGTTGTGTGCTAGGGAGTGCGCTTGATGTAAAAGAAATTAAAAATCCTGCGCTACTTGATTTCCCTCTCACTAATTTAACTTTACAAGGTCAAAATTTTAAACCGAACTGTTTTGGTGGACATAAATTTTGCTAAGTTTAATTATAAAAAATCCCGCATTACGCGGGATTTTTTATAAGAAAGCGAAATTATTTAGCAATTTTTGCCAATAATTCTTCTTTCGAGATATTTACTGATTCAGCGTCACGGCGGCCTTTATATTCAAACGTACCTGCATCCAAGCCTTTTTCACCAATCACAATACGATGTGGAATACCTGTAAGCTCAAGATCAGAGAATTTCACGCCCGGACGTTCATTACGATCATCGAGTAACACGTCAAAACCTGCAGATTGTAATTCAGTATAGAGTGCTTCCGCAGCTTCCATAGTTCGTGGAGATTTATGTGCATTCATCGGCACAATGGCAACTTCAAACGGTGCAATGGCAGTTGGCCAGATAATGCCTTTCTCATCAAAGTTCTGCTCGATTGCAGAAGCTACTACACGCGTCACGCCAATACCATAACAACCCATTGTCACAGTGAATGGCTTGCCATCTTCACCCAAGACTTTACAGCCCAAAGCTTCAGAGTATTTTTGACCCAACTGGAAGATATGACCCACTTCGATACCACGTTTGATTTGAAGCGTGCCTTTACCATCTGGAGATGGATCGCCTTCAACCACGTTACGTAGGTCATAAACTTCAGTGAACTGTGCATCACGTTCCCAGTTTACACCTGTTGCGTGTTGATCTGCTGCATTTGCACCCGCAACAAAATCAGACAATACTGATGCTGCACGATCAACAATGACGGTGATACCTTTTTCGACCAGACCTTGAGGACCGACAAAGCCAGCAGTTAAGCCAAGTGCTTGCAGTTGTTCTTCGGTAGCAAATGTCAGAGGTGCAGCAATTAAAGGATGTTTTTCAGCTTTAATTTCATTCAGTTCGTGATCGCCACGAAGGAATAATGCAACGACTGATGCCTCTTGACCTTCTTCCGCTACAACACCTTGAACCAATAACGCTTTCACTGAATGGGCAGGATCGGTACCCAGGAATGCTGATACATCCGCAATGGTTTTTTGATTTGGTGTATCTACCAGTTTGAGTTCTTGTGTCGGTGCCGCACGCTCACCGACAAGTACTGCTTCTGCCATTTCAATATTGGCTGCATAGTCAGATTCAGTCGAGAAAGCGATATCATCTTCACCGCTTGAAGCCAGCACGTGGAATTCGTGAGAACCTGAACCACCGATTGAACCGGTATCTGCTTGTACTGGACGGAAATCTAAACCAAGACGGGTGAAGATTTTGCAGTAGGCTGCATACATATCGTCGTAGGTTTGTTGCAGTGATTCCTGGTTGGCATGGAAAGAGTAGGCATCTTTCATTATGAATTCACGTGAACGCATTACGCCAAAACGTGGACGAATTTCGTCACGGAATTTGGTTTGTACCTGGTAGAAGTTTGCAGGCAATTGCTTGTAGCTTTTTAATTCGTTACGTGCAAGGTCGGTGATCACTTCTTCATGCGTTGGGCCCAAAACAAATGGGTTGCCATGGCGGTCGTTGAAGCGTAAAAGTTCAGGGCCGTATTGTACATAACGACCTGATTCTTCCCACAAAGACGCAGGTTGTGTCACCGGCATATAGACTTGTAGTGAACCCACTTTATCCATTTCTTCGCGAACGATCGCTTCAACTTTATTTAATACGCGAACGCCCATCGGCAACCAAGTGTATAGACCTGAAGCCAACTTACGAATCATACCGGCACGAAGCATCAGCTGATGTGAAATAACTTCAGCATCGTTCGGGGTTTCTCTTAACGTTGCAAATAAAAAGCGACTCGCGCGCATGGAAACTGTCCTAAAAAATTAAGCGTTAAAGTAGGGATTATACAATAAAAAATGAGGTGAGCATTTGGGAATGTCACCTCATTGTGTTGCATTAAATTATGCCATGATTTTACGTGCCTGACGCAGCATAAAATTCTTAAAGTCATCCAGGTAAGTAAAGATCACCGGCACCACCACCAAGGTCAGCAGGGTAGAGGTAATTACCCCGCCAATCACCGCATGCGCCATCGGTGCACTTTGTTCACCACCTTCACCTAGCCCTAAGGAAAGTGGAACCATGCCCATGACCATCGCGCTGGTGGTCATCAGAATAGGACGCAAACGGGTTTTACCAGCGGCAATAATCGCATCATAACGATCTTCGCCGCGATCCATGGCCTTCTTGATGAAGTCGATCAGCAGAATCGCATTCTTGGTCACCAGTCCCATCAGCATGATAATGCCGATAATCGAAAACAGGTTCATGGTCGAGTTAAACAGGAACAAGGCCAGAAACACGCCAATGAGCGACAATGGCAGTGAAGCCATAATTGCCGCAGGATGAATAAAACTGTTGAACTGCGAACCGAGCACAATATAGATAAAGACAATCGATAGGGTAATCGCGGTCAAGGCATAGCCTGCGGATTCTGCCATGTCGGCATTGGAGCCTTGAGTGTCGAAACTATAACCCGGTGGCATATCGAAATTTTCTTGTAATCGGTTGATATCCGTCCCGATGTCGCCTGCAGGACGTCCTGAGGTATTGGCCTCGACCAGAACTTCACGTGCCAAATCACGTCGGTTAATCTGCGAAGCACCCAGTTTTTCTTCAAATTTGGCCACGCTCGAAAGCGGAATCAGAATCGGTTGATTATTGGCATCGGTTTTATTTGAGGTGATAGACATATTCTGTAAATCGCTAGGCAAGCTGCGCTGGTCTTCGGTCAGGCGCAGATTCACATCATAGGTTTCACCTTTTTCATCCTGCCAGGTCGTGACATCATCACCGGCAATCAGCGGACGCACCACATTGGCTATCTGATTGACCGATAAACCTAAATCACTGGCCAAGACGCGATTAATCTGTACATCAAGAGTCGGCTTGGGTTCTTTTAATGAAGTTTCCAGATCGACAATGCCATTAATCTTCGCCATTTCCGTCATAAAACGATCGGAAATTTTTTGCAATTCATCCAGATCCGGGCCTTTGATCGAAATCATGATCGGTTTCTGACCGCCTGAAACGGTTTCATCAGCGGATGCCACCGAGGTAATGCTGATTCCGGCAACCGATTGTAGACGCTGGCGGAATTCATTATTTAAGTCATTCAGGGTCTTTTCACGTTCGGTACGCGGCGTTACAGTCACCCGTAAACTGACATGGTTTTTACCGCGGTCGGTTGCGCCATTAATCACCCCATAGGTGGCTTTGACATCCGGATGCTGACGAATAGTCTGATCCACCTGCTGCAGTTTGGCTTGTGAATATTCAAGCGATGAATCGACCGGTGTTTCAAACTTGATCCGAATTTCGCCTTTATCCGGGACCGGTACAAATTCGGTGCCGATTAGTTTAGATAAACCCAGAGCACCAAATAATGAAGCCACAGCAATCATTAAGGTAATCAATCTGAATCGCAGCGCCAGTTTTAATAATTTTTCATAGACATGGCTTAAGTTATCCAGCTTCCCAGAGATCCAGCTAAAGAAACGTTTCACTCGACCTGGTTTTTTATTCGGATCTTTTTTCTTTTCTGCCCAGTGTGCTGAGAGCATCGGATCCAGGGTAAAGCTGACAAACATCGAGATCAGAACGGCCATGCTCACCGTGACCCCGAACTGGTAGAAGAAACGGCCAATAATTCCGCCCATAAAGGCCACAGGCAGGAATACGGCAACAATGGTCAGTGTCGTGGCCAGCACGGCTAAGCCAATTTCTTTGGTGCCATCGAGCGCGGCAGTCACATGATCTTTGCCCATATCGGCATGCCGGACAATATTTTCACGCACCACAATCGCATCATCGATCAATAAGCCAATACTTAGGGACAGCGCCAGCAAAGTCATCATATTGATGCTAAAACCAAAGGCCCAGATAAAGGTCAGCGTACCCAAGAGTGCAATGGGCAGGGTTAAGCCGGTAATCACGGTTGAACGGAAAGAACCTAGGAACAGCAGGACAATCAGCACAGCCAGTACAGCACCTTCAATAATGGTGCGGGCTACATCACCAATGGTGCCGCGGATACTTTTGGAGGAATCTACCACTACTTGTAAAGTAGTGCCTTGAGGAAGCTGCGCCTTAATACTTTCTAAAGTTGCGTAGCTCTTGTCTACTACTTCAATGACGTTTGTATCTGAACTACGCAAAATATCAATCGCCACTGCGGTTTTACCATTTAGAAAAGCTGCAGATTCCAGCTCTGCCTGACTGTCTTGAATATTGGCCACTTGTCTGAGGAAAATCGGTACGCCGTTTTTATTGGCAATGACCAGATCGCCGAAGGCGAGGGGATGTAGCACTTTGGAATTGATTTCAATGACCAGTTCCGAATTACCCGATTTAAGCGTCCCCCCCGGGACTTCAATATTTTCGGCCTTTAAAGTGTTGATCACGCTATCTACGCCGATGCCAAAGGCTTGCAGTTTTTGCGGTTCCACCTGAATCCGGATCTGGCGCTGCGCATCACCAAGCAGATTGACCGTTCCCACCCCAGGAACAGTGCGCAGTTGTGGCACAATCCGCTGATCCAGATAGGAACTGAGCGCTTTTACATCCATATTGTCAGATTCAAATACGATCGACATCACCGCATTCGCCGTCGGGTCATAACGTTCGACAATCGGCTCCTGAATTTCATCACGAAATTCAGCAGTCACAGAGGCAATTTTATCCCGGATATCCTGAGCTGCAGTGGTCGACGTTACATCCAGATTAAATTCAGTGGTGATGATGGACAGGCCTTCACTGGACTGGGAAATAACCTGTTTTAAACCGGAAATGGTATTGATCTGATCTTCGAGTTTCTTGGTGATTTCCGATTCAACCGTTTCCGGAGAAGCACCCGGGTAGTTGGTATAGATCACGACAAAAGGGAAATCGACATCAGGAAATTCTTCAACGCCCATCCGCTGCCAGGAAGCCAGACCTAGCACCATCAAACAGAACATCATCATGATGGTGAAAACCGGATACTTCACACTAATTCGGGTAAACCACATATCAATGATCCTGTGTGAATGGCTTTAGTTGGCGCGAAGGGTGACAGTTTTTTGCAGATCGGCTTCGCTAAACTTAACCCGGCTGACCTGATCACCATTTTCCAGTCCTTGAACCACGGCAATGTTGTCGCTATAACGCTGTTCTAGAACCTGAACATTGACCTTGATAATTTTATTCTGGCGAATCACCCAGACATAGGGTTTGCTCTGGATATCCTGAACGGTATCTAATGGAATAAGCTGGCCAGAAATCTGTTGTGAACTCAGAATGTTGCCTTCTACAAAGGAGCCAATGCTAAGTGAAGGAATTGTTTCATTTGGCGTGGCAAAGAATTCGATCTGGCGACTGGCCTGATCTGCAATGGGGGAAATCCGGCTAATCACAGCAGTAAGTCGATTTGGATTGCCTTGAATGCTGTATTCGACTTGACTGCCCAGTCTTAAACCTGATTGCAGATCACTGGGTACACGTGCCTGAATTTCCAGCCGTTTCGGATCGACAATTTCAAACAGGGTTTGTCCAATTGCCACGGTTTGGCCAGGTTCGACCTGACGCTGGGTAATCACGCCACTGATCGGGCTAGTCATGGTGCCATCACGATCTGCTTTTTGGGCAATATCGACATTGGCTTGCTGGGCGCGGACATTTTCAAGCTGGGCCTGATAATCGACTTGGCTTTGTTCATATTCTACTTTTGAAATAAAGCCCTGATCGAGCAGGCGCTTTTTACGCTGCATCATGTTGCGAGCCTGATTGGCTTGCGCTTGAGTTGAGGCCAGATTCGCACGTGCCTGTGCCAGACGGGCTGCATTGTCCTGATTATTCAGGCGTACCAGCACCTGTCCTTTGGAAACCGTTTGACCTACCTGTGCGTTTACGCTGGTGGCAGTAGCAGAGACCTGTGCTTGTATGCTGCTTTGATTGACTGCACGAATAGTGCCGGTAAATGCAGTTTTTTGAACTGAATTGCCAGATTGAACTGCAACTAGGTCTTGAGGAATGACTTCAATGGATTTGTGTGTTTCTGCTTGCTGTACGGGTTCATTTTTATCACAAGCCACTAAAAACATATTTAAGCAAAGCGCACTCATGATCAGGATAGAGCGTGGGGAATGCATATTTAAATCATGAGAATGCGGTGCAGTTTGCATATGAGTCCTTTTAGCGTGCTGTGGATCAAAACCTCAACACGCTATTTGCATTTATTCAAGTGCTTTTAAACGGGCGATAATTTTGTCGTATTCTGCTTCCAGATTTCGATAGCGACTTTGTAAAGATTGAATATTTTCTTTTTGGGAAACGAGATTTTTCTGGTTATGGTCTAATGTTGTTTTCAGGTGTGCCGGCGGTGTTTTGCCTTTACGTAAATATTCACGTTCCTGACGCACAAACATGACCCGATCTTTTTGCAGTTGCTTCATTTGCTCTTGCTGAAAATCAATCTGTTTTTTTAACTGGACCAGGCTGTCATTTTTTTTCTGTAAAGCGGTCTGGCTATTGTTATAAGCACGCTTGAGTTTATGATCTTCGGCAATCCGCTGTGCCTGTTGGGCACGTTGTGGCGCTTGCCTGATATCCGCTTCGGCATTATAAGGACGGGCACGCTTAATGACCTGCATATTCTGGTCAAGTGCTTCATAGCCATAACGGATATGATTTGGCGTGACGTTAGTACTGATATTGGCCACACCTTTGCTGTCATAATAACGATACCAGGTGGCTTTTTGCGGGATTTGATTACTACTCGCGCACGTTAAGCTCACCTGTAACAGTAGCAGTACAACAACAATGAATTGACCAGTCATTTTATTTTTATCAATGACAGCAAGTTTTCTTAAAAACTGACTCATCATTGGCTCCCCGAATTTAAAGTTGACTAAATTACTTATTTTAAAGTAATAATCTTGTTATACTAGACTTAAATTTATCAATAAAAAACTACCGTTAGTCAAAAAAAAACCAATAACGATAAGAAAATGTGAAGCTGTTATTAAAAATAAATGATTTTGTCTACTTGTGTAGAAAATGTTCATTGATAATACAAGGGACTTTATGTTAAAAATGTTTATCGATCGTAATAAAATAATCCTATGAGCCTTATGGCATATAGTTTCTAAAATGGGAAGGGTTAAACAAATGGACGATAAATTCCAAAATCTAAAAATTATGGTTATTGATGACTCAAAGACCATTCGTCGTACTGCGGAAACTCTTCTTCAACGCGAAGGTTATGAGGTCATTACTGCAGTAGACGGTTTTGAAGCGTTGTCAAAAATTGCCGAAGCAAATCCAGATATCGTTTTTGTAGATATCATGATGCCGCGCCTGGATGGTTATCAAACCTGCGCATTAATCAAAAACTCTCAGAATTACCAGAATATTCCTGTGATTATGCTATCAAGTAAAGATGGCTTATTTGATCAGGCCAAAGGTCGTGTCGTGGGTTCAGATGAATACCTGACCAAACCTTTTAGTAAAGATGAATTGCTAAATGCAATCCGTAACCATATTAGTGCTTAATATTTGATTTTTTTTGGGGAATTGGCATGGCACGTATCCTAATTGTGGATGACTCACCGACAGAAACTTTTCGCTTTAGAGAGATTCTTTCTAAACATGGCTTTGAGGTGATTGAAGCAGCCAATGGCGCAGATGGCGTCACCATGGCACAGGCAGAATTGCCGGACCTAGTCCTGATGGATGTAGTGATGCCGGGCGTGAATGGATTCCAGGCGACCCGTCAGATTGCGCGTGGTGCAACGACCAAACATATTCCAATCGTGATTGTCAGTACCAAGGATCAGGCCACTGACCGTGTATGGGGCAAGCGTCAAGGCGCAGCGGATTATCTAACAAAACCAGTCGATGAAAAACAATTAATAGATGTAATTAAGCAGCACCTCAATGCAGGATAAGCTCTATGGCAGCAAATGGATTTATCGAATTGCTTCGCATTGCGAAACGGGGGAATAAAAACTACGTTTCCAATGGCAATGAAGTTAACCGATGGTCGGGTATTGCTTTTGAGATGATGGGGCAATATTTTGTTGCCCCGCTGGGGGAAGTGTCAGAAGTGATTTATCCCCCAGAATATACGCCGGTACCCAAGACGCAAGCATGGGTGTTGGGTCTGGCGAATATCCGGGGAAGACTGTTGTCTGTTTCTGATCTGACGCAATATGTATCAGGGCAGAGCAGCCAATTCTCACCGACTCAAAAAGTATTATGCACCAACCATAATGACCAGTATGTGGGTTTGGTCGTAGATCAAGTTTTGGGTATACAACATTTCAATAAGAAAAGTTTCTTTTCGAAGAAATCTGAATTGGATAAAAACTTACAAGAATATTGTCAGGGGTTTTTCCATCAGCACAACCAGCAGTGGCATGTGTTTTTATTCAGTCGTCTGTTGCAAAATCCAAAATTTATGAACGCATCTATAAAATTTATAAATTAAATGTCGCGCTCGAAAGTAAGCAAGGCGTCAACCGGGGAGAGGCTGCATGGGCTTTAAACTTAAAAAGAAAAATACAGGTGAGAGCACTGGCCGCAAGGGCGGTAATGCTTTTTTAGCTAAGATTCAAACGCAAATAGATCAGTTATCACGTGTCTTCGGTGATAGTGAAAAATCAAAACCGCTGATCTATGGAGCAGCAGGCTGTCTTTTAGCCGCACTGATCACTTTATTGTATCTTTTTTATAGTGTACCACGTACCAACGAACTCACTCAGAGTCTGGGTGACCTGCGTCTCCTCTCGCAAACCATTTCGCGCCAGGCGACTGAAGCGACCGCTTCCGGTACGCCAGAAGCTATGAAAAACCTGACTGACTCGCAAAAAGCCTTTGCTGAAAATCTTGAGACAGTTAAAAGTATTCACTCTAACAATGATGCGTTGCAGGCGGTTGATAAACAGTGGACAGAAGTATCCAGCAGTATTGATCTGATTACCTCGCAACAAAAGATTATTAACCAGTTATACGATACCAACATCGCGATTGGTGAAGCAATTCCAGGGATTCAGGCGGAATATAACTTGATGGTCGACCAGATGGCACGTCAAGACATGCCATCAAACCAGGTGGTTATTGCCAAAAACCAGGTATTTATTGCGGAACGTATCTTGCGTTCGATCAGTCTGGTACTGACAGGTAATGATGGTTCACGTGAATCTGCGGATGACTTCAGTGCCGATACCGAAACTTTCGGTTCTTATCTGAATGCACAATTGAATGGTTCTGCTGAACTGGGTGTACAGCGTATTGATGATCCAACCCTGCGTGAATCTCTGGAAGGAATCAAGGCTGAATATGATGACGTACTGGAATCAGCATCAGCAATTATTCTCAAAAACTCTGCACAGATCGTAAAAGTTCGTCAGGCCGCTGCATCAATTTTTTCCCAGTCTGATGTGCTTTTAGACAACCTGAATAAATTATCAGGTAACTCAGGTCTTAAAACGGTGGTTCCAGCTGTCCTGCTGATTGCATTATTAGTCGGTTTCTTGCTGTGTGTATTCAAGTTACTTTCTCTGCGAGGCTTGTCAGATAAGCAGCGTGTAGGCCGTTTACAAGAAGAATATGACCGTAACCAGAATGCGATTTTACGTTTACTCGATGAGATCGCCGACCTTGCAGATGGTGACTTGCGTTCATATGCAACAGTATCTGAAGACTTTACTGGTGCGATTGCCGACTCGATTAACTTTGCGATCGACCAGTTACGTGACCTGGTATCGCGTATTACTGAAACTTCACAAGAAGTTGCGCAATATACCGCGACCACGCAAAGCATTACCAACCAGTTAGCCGAAGCATCTGAACATCAGGCACAAGAAATTGCTGGTGCTTCTGCCGCAATTAACGAAATGGCGATGTCGATTGATCAGGTATCTGCCAACGCCGATGAATCAGCAGTGGTAGCTGAGCGTTCGGTACAAATTGCTGCGAATGGTGCTGATGTTGTACATCGCTCGATTGAGGGTATGGACACGATTCGTGAACAGATTCAGGAAACATCAAAACGTATTAAACGTCTGGGTGAATCTTCTCAGGAAATTGGTAACATCGTAGCCCTGATTAACGATATTGCCGACCAGACCAACATCCTGGCATTAAACGCAGCGATTCAGGCATCGATGGCCGGTGAAGCAGGTCGTGGTTTCGCGGTCGTAGCCGATGAAGTCCAGCGTCTTGCAGAACGTTCAGCTTCTGCAACCAAGCAGATTGAAGGCCTGGTAAAAACCATTCAGACGGATACGAACGAAGCCGTTATTTCGATGGAACAAACCACATCGGAAGTTGTACGTGGTGCGAACTTGTCTAAAGATGCCGGTGTAGCACTGGATGAGATTCAAACGGTATCGAACAACCTTGCGAAACTGATTGCGAACATTTCTGATGCTGCGAAACTGCAGTCAGCATCTGCGGGTCATATTGCGACCACGATGAATGTCGTACAGGAAATTACCTCGCAAACCACCAGTGCAACCTTCGATACAGCACGTTCGGTATCTGAACTGGCAAACATGGCCGATGCATTACGTGAATCTGTATCTGACTTTAAGCTACCAGAATAAAGTCAGACATGATGGGGAAATGTGTCTTGACCGCGGTTGAGACACATTCAGAAAATACAGATAAAGCCTCGACAAGATGTACTTAACTTCATACGTTAGGTATCGCGTGACGGTCACAATTAAGTTTGAGCGCCCTTCTTGGCGGCATAACGTAAGAAGCATGAGCTATGAAAGAAATATTAAAAAATTTAGTTGAAACGACAACGCTTCCTGAAGATAGTTATCTTGACCAAGATGCAGAAATTCTTGAAATTTTTGTTGAGGAAATCGAAGAAATCTTCGTTGAGTTAAATGCTTTATTTCCAGAATGGTTGACTAATCCAGATCATCAAGAAAATCTGAAGACCATTCGCCGCCATTTTCATACCCTGAAAGGTTCAGGCCGCATGGTCGGGGCAAAATCGGCAGGGGAAATGGCCTGGGCGGTTGAAGATACCTTAAACCGGGTTTTGTCCGGTTCGATTCAGCTAACACCGACGGTACAGAAATTTGCCCAAGCGGTACTGAATGTCTATCAATATGCTTTATATCCAAAATTCAAACATGTACAGCAATTAGACCTCGACCTGCGCCCAATGGTGCTGTTGGGACAACAATTACAACAACAAATTTCGCCTGAACCTGCATTGGAAGAATTACTGGCATTGGCAGATCATTTGACTGCTGAAGGTCAGATGACAGGTCTTGAGCTTGCAGACAATGAGCCAAGTGAAGCTGAGCTAACAGTAGCGCCAGTAGAAGTACCGGTTCGCAGTGATATCGAAGAAACTGTGGCGATCTTTATTGAAGAAGCAGAAGAGCATCTGGAAACGATTGCCACCTTCCTTCGCACTGAAGATGAAAAATCACAAGATTATAATGCCCTAATTCGTGCGATTCATACCTTGCGCGGCAGTTCATCGATGGCGCAGATTGACCAGATTTTTGAGGCCAGCTCTAAAGTAGAGCATCTGTTCAAAACCTTGCTACAAGATGAAATTGTCTCAACCTCAAAAGAAACCGCTTTACTGATTCAGTATGCCGAGTTTGTCAGTGACTATCTGCATTTGCTACGTCAGGGCAATACTGCAAAACTGGATGCGGTATATGCCACCTTTGAGCGTGTCTGGAATGATTATGGCTTTGCAGTTACTGAAACCAATAGCATTCAGACACAGGGACTGGTGTCCAAACTAGTTGAACTGGATATTGATCTGTTGCTGGATGCCGAGTTTGAATTTGATAAACGCGCCCAGGTTGATTATCCGGAATATATTCAGGCACTCAGTCAGCAGGCTGCAGAATTGCTGGCCCATACAGAGAGCCGGGCAGCCCAAGGTATTCATGAATTTACTAGTGATCTGAAATCGGCTTATGATGCATTGCTTGAAAAGCCAGTGTTATTGAAGAGCAATTATGCCTATGAGCTGTTTGCACAGGCGCATCAGGAGTTTATTCATTTGTTTGATACCTTGGCCGCAGGGCAGCGTGTCATTCTGAATGAAGAAATTCAAAAAATACTTAGTGAATTGTCTGCATTTGTGCAGCAGGATCTTGAAATACCTGCTGAAGATCATGCAAGTCAGCATGTTCAGGTGACTGAAGCGGTTGCCCAGGTAGCCGAACCTGTAACAACAGGCAGTGTCGATTTTGCAGGCTTGAGCCAGCGTATTGCTTTGGATCGTCAGCAGCAGCAAAGTGCTGAAACCAATCGTGATTTTGATGAAGAATTATTAAGTATCTTCCTAGAAGAAGCGGATGAATTGCTTGCAGGCATTGATGAAGACCTGAATATCTGGAGCAAAAAGCAGGATGATACGACCTCACTGAACAATCTGATGCGTCATTTGCATACCTTAAAAGGTGGTGCAAACATGATCGCAGCATCGCATATCGGTTTGATTGCGCATGAACTGGAAAGTATTTATGAGCGGGTGATCCGTCAGCAAATTGCTGTGACGCCTGCTTTAATCCAGATTATTCGTCTGGTACAGGACAACATTTCCGATCGTATTCAATCTATTCGGGAAGATGGTATTGATTATCCTGCAACAGAAGCGATTGCGATTCTGCAAAATATTCAGGCGCTGGTTTCTGGACAAGTTTTTGCTGCTGTTGAGAGCGCGAACATTCTGGTTGAAGTTGCAGAGGTCGAAGCGACATCAATTTCTGAGCCACAACTTGAAGAGTCAGCAACGACTGAACAGCCTGCAACTGATCTGGCTGAAGCTGAAGAATTACTGGAAATCTTGGAATCTCCTGAGGCTACTGAAAACACACCAGTAGAACGTTCTGAAGAAGACGAACTAAAATCCATTGTTGAAGAATCTTTCCTGGAAGAATCCGAAGAGATTCTGGCGAATGCCGAGAAGCTTTTCAATCAATGGTTTGATCAGCGTAGTGACCGTAGTTTATTGCTGCAATTACAGCGTGCTGCCCACAGTATCAAGGGCGGCGCACGTATGATTGATGTTGAAGAAGTGGCCAGTATTGCCTATGAGCTGGAAACGACTTTCGAACAGTTTGCGGTCTATCAGTTTAACTCGAATGCCTATGATGGCTTATTACAGAAAACGCTGGTCTGGTTAAGACAGGCGATTTTCCAGCGCGACTATAGTGGTTTTGAGCCGCTGCACAGCAGTCTGAAAAAGATTGCTTATGTGGACGTTACTGCGCAATTGCCTGAGCGTCTGGCGAAAACAGATAATCTGGTGGTCAGCACCGACTTTGGCTTCGTTGAAGGTGATGGTACTGAACCGCCACAGATGATGGGTGAGTGGGCGAATAGCGGCACCAGCGATAGCAATAACGAGATGATCCGTATCTCTGCTGATCTGGTCGAGAAGATGATTGACCTGTCCGGTGAGAACTCGATTAACCGTTCGCGTATCGAGATGGACCTGGGTCAGCTGGGCAATACCTTGAACGAGATGGAATTGGCGATCAAACGTCTTGCCGATCAGTTACGTCGAATGGAAGGCGAGCTGGAATCACAGATTATTGCCAAACACGGTTCAGAGAACTCGCGTTATGCCGACTTTGACCCGCTGGAAATGGACCAATATTCCTCTCTAAACCAGCTGTCCAAATCACTGGCAGAATCGGCATCGGATTTAGTCGACTTCAAGAGTACGCTTGCCGACAAGATTCGCGAAACCGAAGGACTGTTATTGCAACAGTCCCGTATTCAGGCCGAGATTCAGGAAAGCCTAATGCGTACTCGTCTGGTCCCGTTTGACCGGATGTTGCCGCGTTTACAGCGTATCGTGCGTCAAACCTCGACCACCTTGAACCGTCCTGCAGAACTGATCGTACAGAATACCGAAGGTGAACTGGACCGTAACATTCTCGAGCGTCTGGTCACTCCATTTGAGCATATGTTGCGTAACGCGATTGACCATGGTCTGGAAGATACTGCAGATCGTATCGCACTGAACAAGCCGGAAGTGGGTTCGATTGTTTTGAACATCAGCCGTCAGGGAACCGATGTAATCGTGTCCTTTAGTGATGATGGTAAGGGGATTGATGCAGAGAAGATTCGTGAAAAAGCCCTGAGTCTGGATCTGATCAAAGCGGATCAAGTCATCGATCAGGAAGATATCCTGCAATTTATCTTCCATCCTGGTTTTAGTACCGCGAAAGCAGTGACCCAGATTTCTGGTCGTGGTGTCGGTCTGGACGTGGTGCAAAGCGAGATCAAATCGCTGGGCGGTCATGTTTCGGTGAGTTCACAACTGGGTCAAGGCACCATCTTTACGATTCGCGTACCGACTACCGTAGCGGTCAGCGATGCCTTGATGGTGAAAGTGGGCGATCAGCAATATGCGATTTCATTGGCGCAGATTGACCGAATCGTGCGTATTGCGCCGACCACATTGGAAAGCTATTTCAACAGTAAAGATGACTATTTCAAGATCGATGGCGAAAACTATAAGCTGCGTTATCTGTCTGAGTTTGTTGGCAACCAGCCGATTCCACGTCTGAATAATGTTGGGCATTCATTGCCGGTGCTGTTGATCAAAGGCAATAGTGGTCAGACGATTGCCTTGCTGGTCGATCAGCTGGTCGGTTCACGGGCGCAAATTGTAGTGAAACCGATTGGACAGCAGTTTGCCAACGTCGGGGTGGTGGCCGGTGCCACGATTCTGGGTGATGGTCAGGTCTGTCTGATTCTCGATGGGCAGAATGTTGCCCGCCAGATTCAGGCGACACAGCGTGTCAAACAGCTGAATGATCAGCGTGATGGTTCGCGTAATTCCAATGCACGTCGTCTGGTGATGATTGTCGATGACTCAGTGACTGTACGTAAAGTGACATCGCGTCTGCTGGAACGTCAAGGCTATGATATTGTCACTGCCAAAGATGGTGTGGATGCGATTGAGCAGCTTGAAAATGTCAGACCGGATCTCATGTTGCTAGATATCGAAATGCCACGTATGGATGGTTTTGAAGTTACCAATCTGGTTCGTCACCATGATATTCACCGTGACTTGCCGATTATCATGATTACCTCACGTACTGGTGAAAAGCATCGTGAACGTGCATTTAGCTTGGGCGTAACGCACTATATGGGTAAACCGTTCCAGGAAGCGGAACTGCTGGCCAATATCCAACAACTCATTGCTGAAAAACAGGGGTAATACATGAGTCAGACCAATTCGAGCAGTAAAATGGCTGATCAGATTAGCCAGCAGGAACTTCAGCATCTGATTACGGTATCGACCGGATTTATTGATGCCTATATTATTGACTGTCATGGCAAAGATCCCATGTTATTGCCACAAAACATTGTCCTGTCAGCACTGGATAGCAATACGCAGGTCAAGACTGTGGAATGGCATGAAGCCCAATTGCCGGTCTATGCAGTGAATGATCCGTCACGTCAAAATGGGGTGGCACTGGTGATTGAGGGTGATGAAATCACTCAGCGCTTTGCCTTAATGTGCAATGAAATGCCGAAAACCATCCGGATCCGTATTTCCGAAGTGGTCGATGTCGATCAGCCGGTGAATGATCCTGCCATCTTTCAATATGTGCGTATGAACGAACAGCTGTTCCATATTCCGAATATGACGAATATTCAGGCTACAATCGGACTGTAATCCAAACTATAAAATATAAAAAAGGAACTCTATCGAGTTCCTTTTTTATTGCGTTATGAATTTACTTAGTTGGCGAGTAAATTCACTAGAATCTGTTCATAAATTTCAGCCAATGGCTCTAAGTCTGTAATATCGACATGTTCATTGATCTGGTGGATCGTGGCATTTAATACGCCAAGTTCCAGCACTTGTGCACCTGTAGGCGCAATGAAGCGACCATCTGAGGTGCCACCTGAAGTGGATAGTTCGGTTTCAGTTCCTGTTACATTCAGAATCGCAGTTTTAGCTGCATTCACCAGTTCACCGACAGGGGTCAGGAAAGGCAAGCCCGACAAAGTCCAGGAAACATCATAGTCCACACCATGACGATCCAGAATTTCCAGAGTACGTGTTTTGAGTTCTTCCGCGGTCACTTCAGTTGAATAGCGCCAGTTGCACAATAGATTCATGGTACCGGGAACAACATTGGTTGCGCCTGTACCCGAATTGATATTAGAAATCTGGAAGGTCGTCGCCGGGAAATATTCGTTGCCATGATCCCAGACTGTGTCGCACAGCTCGGCAATGGCTTTAGAAGCGGTATGAATCGGATTGACTGCCAGATGCGGATAAGCCACATGACCCTGTTTGCCTTTGACCGTTAGGTTGGCATTTAATGAACCACGACGGCCATTTTTGACAATATCGCCCAGTTTGTTAGTGCTTGAAGGTTCACCGACCAGACACCAGGTGATTTTCTCATTACGTGCTTCCAGTGTTTCAATCACTTTCACCGTGCCGTTAATCGATGGGCCTTCTTCATCTGAAGTAATCAGGTAGGCAATCGAACCTTTATGATTCGGGTATTTTTCAACAAAACGCTCTGTTGCGACCACCATGGCTGCCAAAGCCGTCTTCATATCGGCACTGCCACGACCATAAAGTTTGCCCTCACGGATTTCTGGTAAAAATGGATCTGAGTTCCAGGCATCCAGATTCCCTGTTGGCACGACATCGGTATGGCCAGCAAAACAGAAGACCGGACTTTCTGTGCCTTTACGTGCCCAGATATTATCTACATCTTCAAAGCGCATGGATTCAACATTGAAACCAATCTTCTTTAAACGTTCAGCCATGATGTTCTGGCAGTCATGATCAATCGGTGTGACAGAAGGCTGACGTAATAGTTGCAGGCTTAAATCGAGGGTAGCGGAAGAGCTCATACGGTATTCAACAGTCGATAATTTTTTCGGTTCTATAATAGGCGAATATAGGCTTGAATGTGAACGACTGATATAAAAAAACCCTATCTGGGATAGGGTTCTGTGAGCGTTTAGGAAAAAACTAGTTTTGACGGATTTCGTCAGAGGTTTTTTCAGCAGTATTGGTTACGGCATCGCCAGCCTTAGACACATCTTTGCCCATGCCTTTTACGGTGTTACAGCCAGTCAATACAAAAGCCATCATTAATGAAGCAGCAAGAATTTTTTTCATCATCATCTCCGTATAATCAATAATAAAATTATTATGATGTGGGACTTAGAGTAGAAAATATACGCTCTAAAAAATATGTGGTTTTCATAGTGCTTCGGTTAATAAATGTAATGCTTTATAGGGGCTTATGCGATGGATGCTGGATCAGCACCGGATTGCGATACATATAAAAGTCATTGCTATCGAGTTTTTTATAAAGTCCATCCGTCCACCAGATCGCAGCTGAACTGCTCGGCCGGGCTTGCGGATAAATCCATTCATGTCGTTGCAGACGATAGAAACCGTGCTGTGCAGCAGGAATATACTGTCCCCATAAACCCAGACGCCGTTCTATATTAATCCATGAGGGAATTGGCTGATCGGCATGATGTGTAGGCAAATACAGCTGTCCCTTGAGGACGCAAAACCGTCTTTGAATGGGATGCTGCAAAGCCTCATCAAACTGGAATTGTTTTTGTGTGAAATGCTTCATTTTTCTGATTAAAGTATCGGTGCGGTTCAGGCCATACCAATGCGACAGGCTAAAATCGGCTTCGGCCAGATAATATTTCAGTGCTACTTCCCAATGTTCAATCTGTCCTGTATCGGTATTTAATAACAGGAAATCCAGTTCGCCTAAGGTCTTTGCACCCTCAATTTTTTGCAGACTATGGCCAAGCAGCCGATAAGGATGGTAAGCATCATCGAGTAACCAGAACCAGACCAGCATTTCAAAGCGCAGTCCCAAACGTGTGCTTTTTAATTGCTGCACAAATTCGATTAATTCTTCAGCATGCTGATCAAGAAATTCCAAGCGTGGATGATAATGGTCAAGATGTTGCTGCCAGGTCTGGCTGTCATGCAGTTCAAAACGATGTATGAGTTCAAGTTCATCTGGAACATGGGACAGGATATTCGGACTTCCGACAGCAAATGCCAGTTGCCGCACCAGAGGATGTTGATAACGTTGCCATGCTTCTACAAGATTTTGGTTTAAATTGGAAAAGGGCATAGTACAACC